>JABWAN010000237.1 GCA_013361015.1 Candidatus Zhuqueibacterota bacterium
GTTGATGATGTCAGCTATATGATTCGCTTCACGCCACGCAGGCCGAAGAGCATTTGGAGCGCGATTAATCTCAAGCGCGTGGAAGAGTTGACAAAGCAGGGCTTGATGCACGAGTCGGGCCTCAAAGTTTTTCAAGCGCGCGATCTCAAGAAGTCGGGCCAGTATTCTTTCGAGCAAGAAAAGCCGCAGCAGCTTGATGAAGCTTATGAAAAGAAGCTGCGCGCGAACAAAAGAGCGTGGAAATTTTTCCAAGCGCAGCCGCCGTGGTATCAGCGCACGAGCAGCTTTTGGGTGATGAGCGCAAAGCAGGAGGAGACGAGATTGCGTCGCCTCGCCATCTTGATCGACGACTCCGCGCACGAGCGCAGCATCGCGCCGCTGCAACGGCCGGCAAAGGCGTGATGATTGAGGAAAGATGATTGAGAATCGACGATCGTTCGCGGCACAAAGATTTTATTTGAATGAGCACTCCTTCCACTGTCATTCTGGAAGAACCTTCCCTCGTGCTCGGCGCAAGGTTCAGTCCGAGCACTAGAAAAAATTCCTACGGAATGACATTGGAGTGGGATGTGCATGAGAAGAATATCAACCGATCATGAAATAACGAGACCCCAATGGCAACCGCTGTCTTTAAACCTTTCGAGCACCAAGTCGCGGAACCGCATGAGATTCCCAAACGGCACTATTTGAACGCGGGCTTCAGCGCGAAATCGTGGCTGCTCACCGTGGATCACAAGCGCATCGCAATTCTTTACCTCATCTCCGTCACGTTCTTCTTTCTCATCGGCGGCCTCTTCGCCGTGATCGTGCGCATGGAATTGCTCACGCCCGCAGGCGACATGATGCAATCCGAGACCTACAACAAAATGTTCACGATGCACGGCGTGATGATGGTGTTCTTCTTCCTCATCCCCGCGATTCCGGCGGTACTGGGCAACTTCCTTGTGCCGATCATGATCGGCGCGCGCGATCTCGCATTTCCGCGCATCAACCTGCTGAGTTGGTACGTGTATATCGTCGGCGGCCTCTTCACGTTTACGGCCATTCTGTTGGGCGGAGTCGATACCGGCTGGACGTTTTACACGCCGTACAGCAGCACGTATTCCAACACCAACGTCGTGCTCACCGCGCTCGGCGTGTTCATCACCGGCTTCTCTTCGATTCTCACGGGCTTGAACTTCATCGTCACCATTCACAAAATGCGCGCGCCCGGCGCCAAGTGGTTCCGCTTGCCTCTGTTCATTTGGGCGCATTACGCCACTAGCTTAATTCAAGTGTTGGGCACGCCGGTGGTGACCGCCGCCATCTTTCTCGTGGCTTTGGAACGCATCTTTCACATCGGTATTTTCGATCCCCGGCTCGGCGGCGATCCGATTCTCTTTCAGCACCTCTTTTGGTTTTATTCACACCCCGCGGTGTATATCATGATTCTGCCCGCCATGGGTGTGATCAGCGAGATCATCACGTGCTTCTCGCGCAAGAAAATTTTCGGCTATGAATTCATCGCGTTTTCGAGCGTGGCGATTGCGGTGCTCGGTTTTCTCGTGTGGGGCCATCACATGTTTACGACCGGCCAGTCGCTCTATGCGGGCATGGTCTTTTCCGTCTTAAGCTTTCTCGTTGCGATTCCCTCTGCCATAAAAGTTTTCAATTGGACCGCGACGCTTTACAAGGGCTCGGTCTCCTATCAAGCGCCGATGTTGTACGCGATTGGTTTTCTCGGCTTGTTCACGATCGGCGGCCTCACCGGACTTTTTCTCGCCACGCTCGCGGTTGATGTGCACGTGCACGACACGTACTTCGTGGTCGCGCACTTTCATTACATCATGGTCGGCGGCACGATCATGGCCTACCTTGGCGGCATTCATTTTTGGTGGCCGAAAATCACGGGCAGATTGTACCCCGAAGGCTGGGCGCGTTTTGCCGCGCTCGTGGTATTCGTTGGGTTTAATCTCACCTTCTTCCCGCAATTCCTTCTCGGCTATCTCGGTATGCCGCGACGTTATCACATTTACCCCGACGAGTTTCAAGTGTTGAATGTCATGTCCACTGCCGGCGCTTCGATTCTCGGCGTGGGCTATTTGATTCCGCTCATTTATCTGATTTGGTCGTTGCGTTACGGTCCGCGCGCGAGCGCGAATCCCTGGTCCGCCACCGGTTTGGAATGGAAAACTTCCTCGCCGCCGCCCACGGAGAATTTCGAACGCACACCGATTGTGACGGAAGAAGCGTATGAATACACACCCCGCAAAGCAATAGTTGAGGAGAAAGAAGTTGTCTGAGAGCCATTCCACCGCGGCGCATGTCGCGCATCAATTTGAAGATGCCGAACAACAATTCGAAGCCTCCACGCTCGGCATGTGGGCGTTCTTGATTACGGAGATCATGTTCTTCGGCGGCCTGTTTTTGGGCTATATCATTTATCGCACCGCTTACCCCGCAGCCTTTGCCGAAGCCAGCCGCCTGCTTGATTATCAGCTTGGCGCGATCAACACCGCAGTGCTCATCTGCAGCAGCTTGACGATGGTGCTCGCCGTGCGCGCTGCGCAAATGGGCCAGCGCCGCGGCCTTATCGTCTTTTTGTTGTTGACAATCTTGCTCGGTGGGGTGTTTCTCGGAAATAAGGTGGTGGAATACTCGCACAAGTTCCACGACCATCTCGTGCCCGGCCCAAACTTCGGACCCGAAGCCCCGTTGGCGCATCCGCAACAGGTTGAGCTGTTCTTTGGCTTCTATTTCGGCATGACCGGCTTGCACGCGTTGCACATGATCATCGGTATCGTCGTCCTGTTCATACTTGTGGTGCAGGCGTGGCGCGGCCGGTTCTCGCAAGACTACTTCACTCCCATTGATATCACCGGCCTTTATTGGCACTTCGTCGATATCGTTTGGATTTTTCTGTTTCCGTTGCTGTATCTCATCAGCCGAACGTAGCGCGGCGATTGCCGCAACAAAGCGACTTGCCAATTGTCAATTGTGAATGATCAATTGATAATTGCCTATTAACCATTGACCATTCAATAGAAGCTCATATGTCACAACACGTCGTTTCCCAGCGCATCTATATTTTAATTTTCATCACGCTGCTTTTGCTCACGCTCGTCACCGTGGACGTGGCGTTTTATGACGCGGGCTGGCTGAATCTTCCCATCGCGCTCACGATCGCGACGTGCAAGGCGCTCTTGGTACTGCTCTTTTTTATGCACGTGCGTTTTAGCAAGCGCCTCACGTGGGTGTTTGTCGCTGCGGGCTTTATTTGGTTTTTGATTTTGATCGTGTTCACATTGAGCGATTATCTCACGCGCGGCGGCCTCACGGGAGAAGGTTTTTAGTTTATGATTGATGCTTTCACGGCCACGAATGTGCGAACGTTCGTGGCCGTTTTTGTTTGAAGACGAACTTTACCCAAAATGCCGCTTGCATCGCTGGAATGCGTCTGCTATATTTGCACAAAAAGAGAGGAGCTTTTATGGAAGCGACGCTCAATGACGTAGTGCAACGCCTCGAAAGATTGGAAAACGAAGTTCGTGCGTTGCGTGAAAACGTTCGGCTCTTAGATGACGAGGAAGCCTGGCCGGATCGCCCGCTCACGATGGCCGAGCAAGGTCGGTTAATGATGGTAAGAGCGCGCCGGAACGCCGCGCGTGAAAGCCGTATGCTGAGCAAAATATTCGATGAAATGGGAATAACTGGCCCGCCGGTTAGCCGAGAAGAAGCTCGTAGGAGGTATCGCGAAGAAGGTCATGATCCCGAAGCAACAGATTTTGCTCAAGGCATAGCGGACATGCGGGAGGAGTAAGTGACGATTTTCTATTTTGATTCCAGCGCGTTGGCCAAAGGATACATTGAAGAAAAGGGCAGCTCGATAATCGAGTACATCCTCAGTCATACCACGGTGCAACAATGGCGCGTCTTGATGTTGGGGCTCGCTGAAACCGTCTCAATCTTTGTGCGCAAGAAAAACAGTGGCGGCATTTCTAAAGAGACGTTTCAATCCAGCCTGCGGGCTTTGCGGGACGACTTTGTCGATAATCAAGCTGCAATCAAAATCGAAACGACGAACGGCTTTGTATTAGCAGCGTTGCCGTTCATCATCAAACATTCGATCAATTCCACCGACGCCGTGGTGCTGCATTCGGCTTGCGGACTTGCCGCTGACTTGCGCGATCAAAACAATGAATTTCTCCTCGTCACAGCCGACAAACGCCTCGTCACCGCCGCCGAAGCCGAGAGCTTGCGCGTGATCAACCCCGAAACTGCAACACTCGCCGAGATTGAGGCCTTCTTATTAGTTGAATGAAGAGCGCATTACTTTGTGATGAACCCTCGCCTTCATGATGCCGCAATGCAACCCTTCCTCATAAAAATCGCTCCGGAAATTCTCTCTGATTTGAAAGAGCGCCTAGTGCGCACAAGATGGCCGGATCAAGTCGAAGACGCCGGCTGGGATTACGGCACTGAGCTTTCCTATCTGCAGCAGCTCGTTGACTACTGGCGCAATCATTTTGATTGGGGCAAACAGGAGCAACACCTCAACGCACTGCCGCAATTTCGCGCGCAAGTCGACGGACTCAATATTCACTTCGTTCATATGCGCGGCAAAGGGCCGGCGCCGTTCCCGCTCATCATCACGCACGGCTGGCCCAGCTCTTTCGTCGAGATGCACAAGATCATTCCGATGCTTGTTGATCCCGCAGCGCACGGCGGCGATCCTGCGGATGCGTTTGACGTGGTCGCGCCTTCACTACCGGGCTTCGGTTTTTCGGAGCGACCACTTCGTCGCGGACTCGTGAGAGTCGATGTCTTTTGGCGAAAATTGATGACCGAGGTTTTGGGGTATCGCCGTTTCGGTGCGCATGGTTCTGATGTTGGCGCGCGCGTCACCAGCGCACTCGGCCGCTTCCACTTTGACGCCGTTGCAGGAATTCACCTCGGCTCGGTCGATTTGGATTGGCCGGATCCTTTGCCCGATGAAAGGGAGTTGTCCGCAGCAGAGCGCGATTATATCAAGCGCGTCAAACAGTGGGAACACAACGAGGGCGCCTATGCTGCAATACAGTCTACGTATCCGCAAACCGTGGCTTATGGCTTGAATGATTCGCCCGCAGGTCTCGCCGCTTGGATCGTGGAAAAATTTCGCGCGTGGAGCGATTGCAACGGCGAGATCGAGCGACGATTTACCAAAGATGAATTGCTGACGAATATTACGCTGTATTGGGTCACGCAAACCATCAACTCTTCCATGCGCAGATATTTCGAAACCCATCGCAATCCTTCACGCAACACGTTGAAGTTGGGAGAGCGCATCGAGACGCCCACCGGCATTGCCATGTTTCCAGGTGAGAAAGAGCTCGTGGTGCCGCGCGAGTTTGCCGAGCGTTGTTATAATATTCGGCGCTGGACGGACATGCCGCGAGGCGGGCACTTCGCCGCGCTCGAAGAGCCGGAGCTTTTGGTGGAAGACCTTCGCGCGTTCTTTCGGCCCCTGCGTTAGCGCGATGGAGTTTGACAAGGCTCGCGCCCATTGCTCAATATCACGGAGCTTGCTTTCACATGCACTATCTCGAAAAACCGCCTTCCCCTCCTTTGCAACGCTATCTCGAAGCCTTTTGGCAAATCGAAGCGCCGCCCTCATTTGCAAATCCTGCGCAAGAAAAAATTCTGCCCGATGGCTGCACTGAAATTATCTTCAATCTCGCGGACCGGTTTCAACGCTTTCATGCCGACGGCACGATTGAGCAGCAGCCGCGCGTGCTCGTGGTTGGGCAAATGCGGCAACACGTCACCATTGCGCCCACGGGTAGCGTGCAACTCTTCGGCATTCGCTTTAAACCGGGCGGCGCGTTTCCGTTCCTGCGCATGCCGTTGCACGAGTTGACGGATCAAATTCTCGGCGCTACGGAAATGTGGCGTGACTTTTCCAATGAGTTGGAAGAGCGTTTGCATCACGCACGTTCTTTCAAAGAAAGAGTCCGCTTCGCGGAAAGCGCGTTGACGCAGCGTTTGCAGCTTGAGGGCGATCGTGCCGTCGAGCTTTTGGTCGAACGCATCATCGCCACCGCAGGCTGCCGCAGCGTGGCGCACTTGGCGCGAGATATCGGATTAAGCAAACGCCAACTCGAGCGCAGATTCCAAATCAGCGTGGGACTCAGCCCCAAACTGCTCGCCCGCATCATTCGGTTTCAAAGAGTTTTCAAGGCGATTGAAGAAAACCCGCACGGCTGGAGTAACGTTGCACTCGCGTGCGGCTATTATGATCAAGCCCACCTCATTCACGACTTCAAAGCTTTCTCCGGACAAAATCCTTCCGCCTTTCTGCTCGAACAAACGCAAATGTCTGCCCATCTCACCCGCAAACACAGAACGTCGTTTTTTTACAAGACAAAGAACTGAGGGCTGCCTTATATTGCAAGTGACGTTCTTAATAGGCGCCGATATGGAATGTCATTCAGAGGGAACCTTTTTAAGCACTGAGCATCATCTCCAGCGAGAAAAAAGATTCCTCCTGAATGACAGCTATGGGGCGCGATGAACGTATCTTTGCAACAAGAACACTCATCAAAACACCGGAAGGAGAAGTTTTCATGAAACTGAAACTCGTTTTACTTTGTTTGATTTCATCGACGCTTGCGTTCGCGCAAGAGCAGAAGCCCTCGGTCAACGATTTCGCATGGTTGGCGGGATGTTGGGAGCGCGGCGGCAACGGGTGGGAGGGAGCGGAACAATGGATGAAACCCGGGGGACAAACCATGCTGGGCATGAGCCGTACAGTTGCGAACGGCAAGTTACGTGAATTTGAATTTCTTCAACTGCGCACGAAGGAAGATGGAACGATTCACTACGTCGCTCTGCCCTCGGGCCAGCAAGAAACGTGGTTCAAACTGGTGAAGAGTGAAAAGCAGGAAGTCGTGTTTGAAAATCTCGAACACGATTTCCCGCAACGTATTATTTATCGCTTGGAAAACGACGGCTCACTCATGGCGCGCATTGAAGGCATGAGCAAAGGCCAATTAAAGGGCATCGACTTCCCCATGAAACGCGGCAAATGCGAATGAAGTTTTGGTCATAGTGCAACCACGGCTTGGC
Organism: Candidatus Zhuqueibacterota bacterium; assembly: GCA_013361015.1. Taxonomy (GTDB): domain Bacteria; phylum Zhuqueibacterota; class Zhuqueibacteria; order Zhuqueibacterales; family Zhuqueibacteraceae; genus JABWAN01. The sequence goes on from JABWAN010000237.1 coordinate 7,087, forward strand.
CGTGGCTTTGAAAGATTTTCGAGCCGGCCAAATGCAACGGCCGAGCCGGAGCAGATCTGAATAACGAGCTTATCAGATGTGCAATCTATTCCACAACACCGTTTCCTTCGGCTGTGCGCGAGGCGTGCATGAAGCGATCACAGGCCTCGCGCAAAGCATCTTCAGCGTTCAGTTCCAAGCCGCGTCCAAATGCTACCAGCGCAAAAAGCGCGTCACCATAAAGCTGGTGCAATGTCTCGTCCGAGCTTATCTGGTCGTGACGGTGATTGCTTTCCATTTTGCCTTCCATCTCATATAGTGTTGCTTGCAATTGTTCCCAGCTCATGGCCGGCGCGCCGGCCTTTTGCTGCAAGCGCGCCGCGCGTTGTAAAGCCGGCAGCGCTTTCGGCACACCGTCCACGGCGAATTGTTTGCCTTCCTGCTTTTTAAGTTC
>JABWAN010000238.1 GCA_013361015.1 Candidatus Zhuqueibacterota bacterium
AACGCAAAATTCGCCGTGCACAAACGCTCGGCGTGGTCGTGAAAGAGAGCGACGATTTGCCGGCGTTTTACGACCTCCTTCAGCGCAATCTCGCACAACGGCACGGTGTGCAGCCCGCGCACACGCTGAACGAGCTGCTCGATTTGCAGCAATGCTTGCCGGAGCGCATACGATTATTCGCGGCTTTTGTGGAAGAGAAAATGATTGCAGGCTTTCTGCTCTTCGTATGCAACGTGCAAGCGGCGCTGGCGTTTTATATTGCGCAGCGTTATGAAGACCAGCGTTATCGCGCGATCAACTTGCTCGCGCACGAAGTCATGAATTGCTGTGAACGCGAGGGCTTTGCGTACTTCGATTTCGGCACGTCGACGATCGACTTGGAACCGAACTGGGGATTGATCGATTTTCGCGAAGCCGCGGGGGCGCGAGTTTTTTGGAGGGATAGAATACGGCGGGAACTTTAGCTATTCGCGCTTCCATACCTTCTGCAAGGCATATCCACTGCTTCCTACTGCGCCCGCGGTGAGCGCAGCCAGCAATGCTGTAATCAAAATCATCAGCCCTCCCTGTGGCACTCCCAACATCGCACCCATTCTTTCCGCGATTTCTCGTCCACCAAACCACCATTGATACACGCTCGTCAGCAACCACAGACTAGCGGCGCTGATCATGCCAACGCGCGCACTGTCCCACGCAGAACGGCTCTTCCATACGCCATAAACAAATGGCACGGCCATGATCCACCACCAGAACGGTGTAACAAGCTGCAGCGCCAACATGAGCGCAAAACAAGCAATGATCGCAATCATCTTCCACCTCGCAATGAAGTATTGCCAGCGAGACGCGCCTCTTTATCCGAAGCCGTTTTCAAATAGAGCAACTCGTAATATTTTCCCGCGACCCAATCGTCAACCGCGTTGTCAAAAAAACGCGAGCCCGGATTTCCGGATTGACCGCCCGGATAAATGCCCCACGCTTTGACCTCTGGCCCGAGACTCACAATCATACGCCACGAAGGCCCGTGCGTTTGCGTGATCGCATTCACGTTGTCGGAATTTCCAGAAGTGGGCAAGTGCATGCGCCCCACATTGGGAAAGCGCGCCAAATGCGGAAGATCGGTGCCGCGCGCCACCTCCCAATTCCACTTTGGCCCGAATGGGCCGTGCGCTTCAACGAGCTTGCTCTGCGCGTTTTGGAAAGCGCGCCGCACCAAATCTGCGAGCGTCTCCTTCGCCTCCGTGCTCTTGAGATCATAAAACGGGCTTGCCGGCTCGGACAATATCATGTTCATGGTCACATCGCGACGCGGATATTCCAATTCATGCTCGCCAATTTTCATATCGTCGCTCCAAATCAACACGAACAACTCGCGCCACCATCTGTTGAAAATGAGCGGCGGCGCAAGCCCGGCGCGATATTCGTAGTTCCAAGTCGCGAGCACTTCGCGCAATTTCATCTGTTCTGCATCGAGATTTTCCGGCGGCAATAAATTTAGCAAGTGGGGCAGGGTTTTCTGCGCGAACAGACTCACAACATCATTTTGCAGGTTCATCATGTCTTGCGGCGTGAGCTGAGATTGCGCGGCGAGGAATGCATTGATGCGCGCGCCGCGCTCGAACGCCGCATAGTCCCAGCCGAGATAGTAGGGATAACTCAAGTCCGTCGCGTTTTGGTTCGCAGAGCTGACGAAGCCGCGCGCGGGATTTTTCACATGCGGAACCTGCGCACGCGGAATCCAGCTTTGCCAGTCGTACGCGCGATCGCTGCCGTCGCTGACGTATTTCCCCTGCTCCTGCCAACGCAAAGGAAATTTGCCGTTGTGCCAAAGCGCAATATCGCCCGCGGTATCGGCGAAGACAAAATTCTGCGCCGGACAATCAAAGTGCGAAAGGGCCTCAACATAATCTTCATAGTTCCGCGCGCGATTCAGTTTGAGAAAAGTCATCATTTCCTGCGACGCGTCATGCGCAGCCCAACGCATGGCCGCACCCGGCGGCACTTGCTGGTCGAAAGGCCTTTCATGTTTGCGATACGCCACCGGACCGTGATGCGTGTACGTCACCGTATCGCGCACGGTCGCAGCGCCGCGCACTTTGATCTCTTCAATCCGTTGCTGCGTAGGCCGCCACGCGCCGTCATAGAAATATTCGGACTGCTGCTCATCTTTGAATTTGATTTCATACCAATCGAGCACGTCGGAGCCGGCATTGGTCACGCCCCATGCCATGGCTTGATTGAAGCCGATGATCACCGCGGGTGTGCCGGGCAACGTCACGCCATAAACATTCACTGCCGGTGATACGAGCTGCGCTTCGTACCAAATCGAAGGCAGCGTCAAACCGAGATGTGGATCATTGCACAACATGGGAAACCCGCTCGCGGTTTTGCTGCCTGCCACCGCCCAATTGTTGCTCCCGTCCGTAGAAACGCGTTCGATACTTTTCGTCGCGCCGGACGGACTCGAATAAAACTCGCGCTCCGGCTTCTGCACAACGAGGGGCTGAAAACTCCAATGTGTTGCCGCGGGAATGATCGGATCTTGGCTGGGCGGATATTGCGGATAAAGCCGCGACATCAACTCCTCGCCGAGTGCGGAGCGCGTGAGCGACATGATGCGGTCCGAACTGCGGCCAGAAAGCGTCCACGCCATTTGTTTCAATAGCAGCGCGCACTTCAGCGGCGTCCAGGGCTCGGGTTGATAGTCGAGGATTTTGTATTCGAATGGCAGCGCCTGCGCGTGCAAGCTGCGAATCCATGCATTCACTCCGGCGGTGTATGCCGCGAGCGCGAGCTGAGTCTCTGCTTCTGCCTGCATAGCCTTGAGCGCATTCTCTGCCGCGTAAATCATGCCGATACGGCGGCGAAAACGATCATGTTCCAATGCGCGTGCGCCGACGATTTCCGCGAGCCGCCCGGCTGCAGCGTGCGTTTGAAATTCCATTTGCCAAAGCCGGTCGCGCGCGGTGAGATAGCCCTGCACGAAATAAAGATCGTGCGCGTTCTGCGCGAAGATGTGCGGCACCCGGCGGTCATCCCACACCACCTCGACCGGCTCTTGCAATTCGGGTAATTGTTGGTCGGTGAGAATGGCGTCGCCCGCAGCGTTGTTCTGCCAGAAGCCCGCGAAGGGGTTAAGAAGTTTGCCGAGCGGAGGAAGATCTCCGTGTTTAAAATTCAAAAAGAAAAAAAGTGCGCAGGGGATTGCTGAGGCGAGGAGGAGTTTGAGCCATTTCATAAAAACTTCCGAATTCACGATCGATTCATTTTGTGATGACTAAAACCTGGGGCATGCCTCGGTTACTTTTGGTGGTCCTCCGGCTTGCGAGGCAATACGGCGCCGCGTTTTCTTTTTTGGGTTTGTCGCTGCTCGTTCTTGAGAGCCCTCTCCGTTTGCTTACCGAGGGGGTTAGTGCACCGAGGTGGCTTAAAGCGCTTCGCGGACTTCAAAAAGCAAAAGCCTGCGTCCTTGCTGATGAAAAGGCGCTCGTACTCACGGCTGCAAGCCACCTCGCGCGAAGAGACCACCTCGGTAAACAAGCGAAGAACGCACCTCGGTGCAGCAGCGACAGAACATAAAAAAACCAACCTGGCATTCCGCGATGAACCTCGGGGCCATGCAGAAATAACCGCGCTACGTTCTCCACCAGTCACTGAGGCACTACGCGCTTCCGCAATGCCAAGCACGGATAGTTGTCACTTCGAGCCCCGCGCGCGGGCGAGCATTTCTTGCTGCGCGGCCGCGGCAACAAAAGCTCATCCCGTCGTCGGCAACGACACGGCCCTTCACAGAGAAATTGCGCGCCTTTCTAAAACTTCGTTGTAAAACGCCTCCCACTCCGGCATGATTCTTTCGACATCGAAAACCTGCGCACGCGCACGGGCACGCTGCCGGAAAGCTTGCAGCTTCGTATCATCCTTCAACAATTGCAGCGCCGCCTCCGCCATTTCCGAGGTCTCGCCGACGGGAAAGAGAAAGCCGTTTTCGCCGTGCACGACCACTTCCGGCAGACCGCCGATGCGCGCGCCGATGACGGGCACGCCGCAGCTCATCGCCTCCAACGCGGCCAGGCCAAAGCTCTCCTGCTCGCTCGGCAAGATGAACAAATCCGAGCATTGCAGAATCTGTTCTATGTGATCGACTTCCCCCAAAAAGAAAACGTCGTCACGCAGCTTCAACTCCTTCACCAATTGTTGCGTGAACAAGCGCTCCGGGCCTTCACCCACGAGCAGCAATTTGCACGGCATTTGTTCGCGCACGCGCGCGAAGATGCGCACGACGTCGCTCACCCGCTTCACGGGCCGGAAGTTGGAAGCGTGCATGAGCACCTTTTCGCCTTTCGTCGCATACAATTCCTTGCGGCAGGGCCCATCGTACGGCGCTTGGGATTTCTCCGCGTCGATGAAATTGTAAATGCGGCGAATCTCCCGCTTGATATTGAATTCTTCCAGGGTGCGTTGCACGAGATAATCCGAAACCGCGGTCACGCCATCGGATTGCTCGATGCTGAATTTGATCACGCTGAAAAATGATTTGTCCGCGCCGAGTAGCGTAATGTCCGTGCCGTGCAAAGTGGTCACTACGCGCAGGTTGGGCAAATTCAAAATGTGTTTGGCGAGATACGCGCTCGTCGCGTGCGGCACCGCGTAGTGCGCGTGAATGATATCCAAGCCGTATTCCGAAACCACATTCACAATTTTGTTGGTCAAGCCCAATTCATACGGGGGATGTTTGAGCAAAGGGTAGGTCGCCATGTCGACTTCATGCACGAAGATGCGGGGATGAAATTCGCGCAGGCGAAAGGGAATTGCATAACTCACGAAGTGCACCTCATGCCCGCGTTGCGCGAGCGCCAAGCCTAGTTCGGAAGCAACCACGCCGGAGCCGCCGTGCGTGGGATAACAAATCATGCCGATTTTCATAGCTGCGTTCCTTAGATGAGAGTGACGTGATGATTGAAAAACGCGATTGGCAAAGTGTAATCTATGCGTCTGAAACAAAGACCAAGGCAAAACTATTTCGCGCAAAACGTTTTTTGGAATAGTCTGCTGGTAATTCTCCGCCTCCCGTATCTCTTTGTTGTGATGTGCCGGCATTGACTTCGTGGCCTTGTTCAAGACCTCGCAGTCTTGTTCAAGATAGACATCTACGCGCGAAATTACAAATGCCTTTCCATGAATGAATGGACGCGGCTCGCGAATAGCCAACTTCTGCGGTGTTTGCGCTCCGCGATTGGTCCATACGCTTTCGCATTCAGTTTAAATGAAGAGCCGAGCGCGCTTTCACGAGTGTAAGATCATCACCCGCATTCGTTGCCATCGATCAAAATCCACGGCGTTATTTTTTCACCATGAAACTTGGCTTTTCATCTTGAAAAGGTCTTTCCCATTCTTGGGAACAGGAAAAGCCGCTTCTCATTGCATCGAATGCAAAGCGCTCGCAGTTTTATCATAAGTTAAGGCAGGCCTCTAAAACTTTATATCTGCCGGCAGAATTGGCTGCATCGTTGGTATGCCGTTTGAATATGGTGGGGCATAAATACAATTCACGAGTCGACACAAAATCGTCGCAACCAAATCTCTTTCAAACTGTAGGAGTTCAAATATGAAACGCAAGAATCTGCTTTACGTTCTGGCCCTCGTGGTTTTGATGGCCTTCATTGCATGCAGCGATGACTCGAATCCCACCAAGACTCCGGAATTTGGCACCGTCTCCGGGCGCGTGACCTTTGTTGGCGCATGGCCGGCAACCGGCGACGTGCAAGTTTCCATCTGGACTTCCTGGCCGCCCGCGGGTCCGCCAGCCAGCGCTTCGAGTGCAATCGCCTCCGGAACGACGGTGTATGATTACAAACTCGAAGGCCTGAACAAAGGCGAATATAAAGCGCTCACTGTGGGTTGGCGCGATCCTGTGAATCCCTCCGGTGCGAAAGTGCTCGGCCTCTATTGGGCAAACTCCGACAGTAGCGGCGTGAGCGCGGCACCGCCTTTCTACGCGACGCCGACCGTGATCAATATCAACGATGCAAAGATGGAATGGACGAATATCAATATGAAGGCGGATCTTTCGTTCGTGCGATAAGGCTGGTTGGTGGTTGCTGGTTGCTGGTTTTTGGTTGCTTGATCCTTAATGCTCGTAACTGGAGTTCCCTCCGTCTCCAGTATCTAGGATCCAGCAGCAAGCATCCAGCTTCTTTTCAAATAACGCAATGGTGAAAACGCAATGAAGAAACTACGCGACGTAATACTGCTCCTCCTTCTCGCCGGCTTCGGAGTGCGCGGAGAAGCGCAAGTGCAAAACTCCGAAAATGATGACGTGCTCTATGGCGAAATCACCGGACGGGTGTTGGATGCCGCAACCCGCGAGCCGCTCCCGTTCGTGAACGTCTTTCTTGATAGCACGCGCCTCGGCACGACGACCGCGAACGATGGCAGTTTTCTTTTGCGGCAAGTTCCGCCGGGCAAATATCACCTGCACCTTTCGCGCTTGGGCTATGACAACATCTTCGTTGCAGATTTGACGCTGATGCCGGGTAAACTGCTCGCGCGCGATTTCATCATGCACGAGAGTCCGCTTGCCGGAGAGGAAATTATGGTGACCGCGGCGCGCAAAGAACAAACGGCGCAAATGGCGCCGGCAAGCGTTGCCATTCTCAATGCCGCGGAATTGAAATATCGCCAGATCGCGACCTTCGACCAGGCGTTGGAAACCGTGCCCGGTGTTTCTGTGATGCGCGCGGCGAGCACCAATGTCCAGTCGCTTTCGATTCGCGGCTCCTCCGATGTGGCGGGCGGCGGCGTGGGCAATCGCGTGCTCTTGTTAATCGACGGCCGGCCGGCTTTAAGCTCGGACGCAGGCGGCGCGTTGTGGAGCCTCGTGCCCACCAACTTCATCGATCGCGTCGAGATTGTGAAAGGCGCGTTCTCCTCGCTTTATGGCAGTACCGCGATGGGCGGTGTGGTCAATGTCATCACGCGGCGGCCGACGTATAACCGCCAAACGCGCGTAGAGGCTTCGTATGGGAGGTATGAATTGCCCACGGAAGAAATGCGCCACACTGATACCCCCGGCTATTTGAGTAGTCTCGCGCTGAGTCACAGCGGCAGAGAAAAGCAGCTTTCGTATCTGCTCAATTTTAGTCGCAAGCAATCCAGCGGCTTTCGCGAACGCACTGCGTATGAGTTTTACGATCTCTACGGTAAGCTGCTTTACGACTTCCGCCAAAACCGCAATCTCGAAGTCAGTCTCGGCGCCACCTCCGCGCGGAATGATTATCCCCACACGTGGCGCGACAATCTCCAGCCCTATCGCGTCATTCCGCGTTATCAAGATGATCGCCAGGAAAAGCTGAATTACAACGCCGACGTGTTCTATTGGGCCGTGCCTTCGCCGCGCGTGAAATACAGTTCACGGTTTTATTTCTATCGCAACGCCGCGCAGAGCTTCTTCAATGAATCCGATCCAAACTGGCGGCAAACGCGCAACGATTCGCTCGGCTTGCGCACCGACATCGACGCCGAC
>JABWAN010000239.1 GCA_013361015.1 Candidatus Zhuqueibacterota bacterium
TGGAGGATGTTGATCATGGGTTGATTCACGCCTTTCAGTAACCTGTCATTCAGGAAGAATCCTTCTACGAACGCAATGTTAGGCAATTTCATTTATTTACAACCAGGCATCCAGCCATCATGTCATGCAGGCCCTGTTTTTTCTGTGTGAACGCGACCATTATGAATCCGATAAAAAGTATCAGAGTTGAAACAAGCTTTCCAAAATGCCGTCCTGAAGCCTTTCCGAATCCAACGGGATCGCCATTATTGTCAGTCACCTTTATTCCGAGTGCCATTTTACCTAGTGTTGCTTGCTTGGTGGAGGACTCAAAGGATGCAAAATATATCCACCCAACCATTAGCCCTGCGATCTGTCCCAAGAATTCTGCGCCTTCTGCCGTTCCAGTCGAAACCCCATAGATAAACCCGAGGATTCCACCAGCTATGAATCCCAAGACTGTTGTTATGAGGCCATCTATAAAGGCAGCTGCGAATCTTCTCCAAAAACCTGCATAGGCTAAGTCGATTACTCTTGTGAACTCACTAGTCTTATGCTGAGTTTCTTTTATTGGCTGATCGACGAGTTTTGTGGATTCTGCTTTATCACTCTCAAATGGGACTTTGACACGTCTAGAGCACTTAGCGCAAAAAGCATTCAACCCAGCATCTTCGGGTTTTACTCCTAGTTTAGCTCCACATTCTGGGCAACGAAATACAATATAGTCCATGTCCATCATAGATTAATTAGTACAATTAGTACAGATTAATTGGTTCTGAAAATATTCCTGAGCGATCCGCTAACGCTGCAAAAAATCGATGCAACTGAAGCGCAGCGGAATTTACATCCGAGTTAGTTTGCCTTGTTAGGCAGTTTTTTAGTGAAGCATTCTCAAGAGCTTTTTTTGTTCAATTTCTTCTCTCGTCATTTTTTTTCCGGTAAGAAATTCGCCATGCTTTAAGTCAAATTCCATTACAATGTCGCAGATCCACTTTCCAATTTCCTTTGATGTAAGTAACTCATGAACCCAACTGGAAACATCCATGGCATCAAAAAATGAGTTTTTTTCACCTGAGAATCTCTGAAGAAGATTACGTATTTTTTTATACGGGATTTCATCTTTATTTAGATAGTTTCCTTTGTAGTGAACTAGTTCATTTCTTAAGGTGGTGATAACGTCATAAGATTGAAACGGCTCAACAGATGAGTCCCATTGAGATCCACCATGAACGGAACTGATTAAGTCCCACTTTTCTTTGTGCCCCAGCGATTTCTTCTGATTTTCAAGCACTTTCCAGAACCCAACATTTGGTTTTATTTTTTTACTGTCTGAATTTGATACGTTGCAGATGATCTCGTTCAGTAAGCATTCTAAATAAGACCCAGCATAAAATACTATGGAGCTGTTGAAATAAATTCGCTCCTGTAGGTCTTCCAACTTTTCAGCATTGAGTGCGAAAAAACGTATCCCCGAAAGCAGGTCTTCAGAAAACTGGTACATGGCTAAACCAGCATTGGGGCCTTGTATGATTTGTTTAATTTTTCCCATTTTTTTGCCTAACTGGGAATGGTGCCGAGTGCATAAAAAGATTCCTCCTGAATGACAAAAACGAGATGGGTGCTAAATGCTCACGACTTCTTTCTCACCCGCCAATTGCCTGCGATCTTTCACGACGCGGCATGGTACACCCGCCGCAATTTTCCAATCCGGAATGTCTTGATTGACCATTGCGCCTGCGCCGATGATGCACTCGTTGCCGATGGTCACGCCGTCGAACACGACCGCATGCGCACCGAGCCAACCGTTCTCGCCGACGGTGATGCCGTTGCTCACGCGCGTTTGAAAAAGAATCGGCACGTCGAGGCGATCATATTCATGCGTGCCGCCCACGAGATAAACATACGCAGCGAGCAGCGTATTCTTGCCGACCGTCACGTTGCTCGCGGAAAAGATGTGGCAATTGAAACCGAGATTGGCGTTATCGTGCAAGTGAATGTCGCCGTTCTTGCAGCTTAAAATCGTGTTGCGCCCGACGAACACGCCGTTACCAATGAACAAGCCACGATTGTTTTGTCCCTTCGCATCGAGCACGACGTTGTCGTCGATAATGACGTCGTTGCCGATATGAATTTTCTTGGGATGGCGCAACACCACATTCGCACCGAAAGTGACGTTGCGGCCAATGCTGCCAAGCAATAGCGGATAAAGCTTACTGCGCAACACCAATCCCAATGCGCCGGGCAGCCAGCTCACAAACAGAGTGATCAATTCATATTTGAGCAAATAGCCAAAACCGGCTTCGCCGAGAATGATCTCTTTATATTTTTGCAGCTTGGATTTTTTGGCGTCGAAGAGTTCTTTTTGAATTTCGACAGTTTCGCGCTGCGCGGTGTGAGAGAGGTTGTCTGCCACTTTGCTATCCTACGTGGTCATTTGACTGTGAATTGTCAATTCACAATTAGCAATTACCGATTGACCATTAGCCATTTTCAATTCAACATGCCTTGCGCTTTGTACCATTCTGCCGTGCGGCACAGGCCCGTTTCCAAATCAACCTTCGGCTCGAAGCCGAGCTTCGTGCGCGCCTTGGTGATATCGAACGCGCGATCCTTGATGAAAAAATCCACGCGGCGGCGATACAGCGGCGGTTCGATGCCGAACGGCCGGCAGAGAATTTCACACGCGAGCCCCGCACACCACACCGGCCAGACGGGAAAACTCTTGCGCGGCACAGGCACGTTCATCACGCGCGCGATTTTTTCCACCAACGCCGAAAGCGGCAAGTATTCTTTGCCGCCGATGGTAAAAACTTCGCCCTCGATATTCGGCTTCTCACCCGCGAGCGCGATGCCCGCAACCAAATCTTCGACGAAAGTGAGATGATAGAGCACCTTGCCGCTGCCGAGCATGCGAAACTTGCCGTTGTGAATGAAACGAAAGAGCTTCAAGAAGCGCGTGTCGCCGGGACCATAGATGCCCACGGGCCGCACGACCGTGCCGCTGAGCTTTTTTTCTTCAAAGAACCGGCGCGCGAGTTTTTCACCTTCGAGTTTTGATTCTTGATACACGTCACCGGGCGCAAACGGCGCGTCTTCAGTGGCCGGCGGATTTTTGATTTCGCCCTGCACGCCGACGGTGCTGCAATGCACGAAGCGCGCAACGTTCGCGCGGTTCGCAGCTTCAAGTAAGTGGCGCGTGCCTTCGACGTTTACTTGCCAAAAATATTTGCGTGGCACGCCTTCAGTGCGATACGTTGCGGCCACATGATAAACTATATCGACGCCTTTCATCGCGTCCTCAAGTGCATTCGCATTACTCGCGTCCGCAAGATCGGCATAGGCCGGCTCGATATCAATGCCTTTGAGTGCGTCTAGCTTACTCGAACGCCGCACCAGGCCGCGCACGTGATAGCCTTTTTCAACGAGGTGCTTGCAGAGGTAGCTGCCCGTGAAGCCGTTGGCTCCGGTCACAAGAACTTTTTTCGCCATTTTCTATTTGGAGTAATGGAGTGAGGGAGTATTGGAGTCATGGCTTTTAAAACTCCATCACTCCAATACTCCCTCACCTCAAGGTGTCATTTATTACAAAACGCCATGAGATGCCAGCCCAGCGGGCGCACGAGGAATTGCGGCATGACATTGAAAGCCGGAACGAAGATGCCGTTGTACAACGCGGCTTTCCAGCCTTTGTGCAGCTTGCTCGCCACGGGAAAACGCTCCGGCACGAGGCGGACTTGGGCAAACGGCGCGAGTATTTGTTTGAATTCGCCAATCGAATATTTTTTGAGCACGGGTGCGTCTTCGTGCTCCAAATCCACCTTCATGATTTTGGAAAGCGCATTCAGCCACGAGATGCGGTTATAAACCATCATGATCGCCTCGCCGCCGGGCTTGAGCACGCGATGCAGCTCTTTCGCCATCATTTCCGCGCTGGCCGTGTATTGCAACACGCCGTGCGCATAGACGACATCGAAGCTGTTGTCTTCAAACTCCAAAGCTTCGCCGTTCATGATGCGAAATTCGCCCCACGCGCCGTTCAATTCAAAATTCTTTTTGGCCAGCTCGATGGACTGCCGCGCCAAATCGACGCCAAAAACTTTTGCGCCGCCTTTGGCAAAGCGCAACAAATCGATCCCAATACCGCAACCGACTTCCAAAATCGTCTTGCCGCGATAGCCGTTGAAATTCACGATCTTCGGCAAATAGCGCAACTTGTCAAAGCGATACTCATCCAAATCTTGAAAGAAGCCTTGGGTTCCAACGGGGTGCTTGGCGATGGCTAAATCATGGATGTGTGCATTCCAGTAGTTTGCAATCGCTTTCAGCAAATCGCCGTGCCTGGCATAATCGGAAGAGACATCTTGTTCCTCTACGACGCGATACTCGGTTTGACTTGCGGCCATGCTTTCCTGTGCTTTTATTTTAATTCATCCGTTTTCCGAATGTCACTCTGTAGGCATCTTTTCTAGTGCTCGCCACACATTTCAAAATGAGATCAATCCCAAGCACGAGGGAAGATTCTTCCAAAATGACATTGCGGCTGCTGGGTGTTTCAAAAATGCTCGGCCATTTTGAAAATCGGGCCGAGCGTGCGGTGCAGTTTGAAGGGCGTCATCTTGTGCACGGCAACATTCATGGGAATGAAGCTTTCGAACAAACCAATGGGCAATTCCCAGCGGGCGATGCGGTTGCGCACCTCGCGTGCACGGCGGCCGAACCAAAGCTCTTCAAAGGTTTGATGCCGAACGTTGCCCATGGATTCCGTTTCGAGCGGATCGGGATACACATTTCCCCAGGGATCGATATTCACAAACGCGTAGCCTGCGACGTTGCTGTGCTTGTGGAGAGTTTGGGGATTATCGATATACGAGGCAAAATTCCGATAATACTCGCGATTCATCGGCAGCATGTCGCCGTAGAGTTTGAGCACGCGATTGACGATATTTTGCAGCGTCGCCCCATCGCCGGGCGCAAACGCCAGGTCGTCATCAACTTTGAACATGATCTCGGGCAAGTGCAACGCGGGCTGGAACGAAAGCCCGTCCAATGCGCGTGACTTTACCATGCGCGCCACGTTTTCCAAATCGTACATGTTCGCTTTGGTGACCGTGAAGGCGATGAAAATTTTCGGACGGCTGTTGCTGCGCAAGGCTTTCAAATTATCGATCGCATTGCTCGCCAAATTGAAGTAGCCGTTGATGCCGCGCAGTGCATCGTTTAATTCCGGCGTGCTCCCGTCGAGTGAGATGTAGATCAAATCGAGCCCGGCTTGAATAAGCTCTTTCGCACGGCGCTCGTTGATCAATAGCCCGTTGGACATGAGCGAGGTCGAAAGCCCATATTCTTTTGCGCACGCGATCAGTTCATAAATGTCTTTGCGGAGCAACGGCTCACCGCCGGTGAAGGAGAGATTGAGCACGCCCGCGGCAGCAAGCTGCTTGATGAGATTTTTTCCCTCCACAGTCGAAAGCATGTCGGGATCGGGCTTTTCCTGCCAACGCGTACAACTGCGGCAACGCGCATTGCAAATGTAAAGCACTTCCCACACCGCTTTGACGGGACCGATGATCGGCTCCTGCACGCCCTTGGCGAAACGCAGAAGATTTTTGAGATGTTTGAACTCTTTGAACATCGACGCCGCCTTGAAATTCACATTCATGTATGCTACTTGAGAACCAATCTTCTGCACTGTCATCCTGCAAGGAACTTCCCCAGGGCTTGGCTCTGTGCCCAGCACGGGGAAAGATTCTTCCACAATGACACATTGTGAGAGAAGTTGGAAAATGCCGATCAGGCGACATGACAGCGAAGAGAGTACAACACGAATACTGCGACACAAGGAGCCATCATGCTAACTCATCGCAACAAAAAATCCCTTCCGTATGCCGTGGTTGCGGGCCTGGATGATTACCCCGGGCTGCAAACCGCGCGCTTACTCGCAAAGCGCGGAGTGCCAGTCATCGGCGTGGCGCGGCACAAAGACATCTTCTTTTGCCGCACCAATGCGTGTGAAAAAATTGTGTACTTGGAAACCGAGCGCGACGAGTTTATCACGGGCTTGGTGAATTTAGGCAAGCAACTCCAGCAGAAGGCGGTTTTGTTTCCCTGCACGGATATGTGCGTGCTGCGCATCTCGCGGCATCGCGCCACACTCGCGCCTTATTATCACCTCGCGTTGCCGAAGGCCGAGGTAGTGGAAAAGCTGATGAACAAACTCAGCTTCCTCGAATATGCGCTGCAAGAAAAACTGCCCATTCCGAAAACGTTTCTGCTGCGCAATCGCGGCGAGGCCGAAGCCGCGGCAAAGCAATTAAAGTTCCCGTGCATTCTGAAGCCGCCGATGAAAACCGCGAAGTGGGAGCAGCACACCACGAGCAAGGCCTACAAACTTGCGAGCGCGAAAGAATTTTTGGAACAGTATGAGGAGTGCTGCGATTGGGCCGATATCTTGATCGCGCAAGAATGGATCCCCGGGCCGGACTCGAATCTCTATTCGTGCAATTGCTATTTCGACGAGAAGGCCGCGCCGCTGGTGACGTTCACGGCGCGCAAGCTGCGCCAATGGCCGCCGGAAACGGGAAGCACGAGCTTGGGTGAAGAATGCCGCAACAACGTGGTGCTGCATGCCGCGCTCGATCTCTTCAAAAAAGAGGCGTGGCACGGCTTGGGTTATTTGGAAATGAAACGCGACGCCCGCACGGGCAAGCACTATATCATCGAGCCGAACCTCGGCCGGCCCACGGGCAGATCGGCGCTCGCCGAAGCGAGCGGCGTTGAGTTGCTGTATACGATGTACTGTGATAAAACGGGCCTGCCTTTGCCGGAGAATCGCAAGCAGCAATATCGCGGCGTAAAGTGGATGTGCGTGCTCGAAGACTTGCGCTCCGCACGCATCTATTGGCAACGCGGCGAGCTGACGTTCGGAAATTGGTGGCGTTCGGTACGCGGCAAGAAAACTTACGCGGACTTTTCGTGGACTGACCCGTTGCCGTTTTTGTTCGATGTAAAAAGAAGAGTCGCGTATAAGTTGGGAAAGCTGCGCGACGCGATGTTCTCGAAAAAATTCTCGGTGCGACCGGAGGCCAAACCGATATCGGCGATGGCCACGCGCTAGTTTTTCGCTGCGCGCGACGATGAAAGCACAGCTATAAACCTCCTCCAGCTGATGCTCTTTCCTTCGTGAAAGCAAATAGCACGCGGGGCGTGTTAAAGCAGCCATCGGCCCCGCGGCGCGCGAGTTCTTTTTGACCTCGACTAGGGCACAGATTGTTAACTTCGATCTGTGCCCTTGCTATTCTGCCGCCGCGCTTTTTTATCTCCATGCCCCTCTTCAGAATCTCTCATGCTTTTAAACTCGACCGCTCCAATTAATGCCCTCGCCGCTTTTTATTCTCCTCGTTAAAACGACCGCTGAATTTCAACGCATCATTTCATTCCACCAAGCGCTTTTCACCGTGGCGGTGTAATGTAACATTGCACTGTTTGCGCGCGAGTTGCCGCGCGT
>JABWAN010000240.1 GCA_013361015.1 Candidatus Zhuqueibacterota bacterium
TTATGAAGCGATGCTGAAAGCGCTGTGGGGCAAGCCGTGGTTCGCAGGCATCTATTGGTGGAAGTGGCCGACGGATCTTTCCGACGGCGGCCCGAATGACAATCAATTCACGCCAAACGGCAAGCCCGGCGCGCAGGTGATTGCGAAGTGGTATCGACAGGAGGGAGGCAAGAGGGCGGAGACGGGGCAGTAATGGGCAATTCAAAGGATCAAATTTATGTTTACAGCCTTTGAGATTATCGGAAAAATTTCTGATATTGAGCCGATCGCTATCGGCACTTCTATTCGCGATATCGCGCGACTGCGTAAAGCTTACGGCGTTGGCCGATGGAGAAAACTGAAAGGCATTGCAACGGTTCGCTTGCCGGATGGAACGATATGCAAAGCCGAGATTCATTGGTATGAAGCCCATGGCATCGGCAAAAGAGACTTGAAGATCAAACGCACATTGGATGAATGATTATGAAAAAAGCAACTTTAACACCGCGCTTTGTCGTTTGCGTCAAGAACGAGGGTTATCTTGCCTCGTTGGAACCGCGAAAGATCTATTCGGTGCTTCCGGATGAAAAAGCCTCCAAGCATGGGCTTATTCGTGTAATCGACGAATCCGGCGAGGACTATCTGTACCCAACAGATTTCTTTGTTCCCATAGAAGTGCCAGAAGCTGCGGAAAAAGTGTTCGCGCTAGCAGCATAATGTAGACGTACAATTTTTCACAACTGCTTGGCGGGAGTTATGACCTACCTCGACTTCGAACTCGAAATCAGCCAAGGCGCGGGACGCGAGTATCCCGTGCGTGTCGTGCATTCGCCCGCGGGCGAAGCGCGCGAGACGATGCGCTTTCCATTCGACACGCTCGCGCTCGAAAGCCGGTTGAAGGATTTGCAGATCGCGCTGCTCCGCTCCGGCGGGAAGACGCGCAAAATGCCTTTGCCCGAAGAGCAGGCCGTGCAGGATTTTGGCCGCGCGTTGTTCGAGGCGCTCTTCATTGGCGAAGTGCGCTCCCGCTTTGACATGAGTTCGCGCGAAGCCACGCACAAAGACCTCGGACTCCGTCTCAAACTCCGCATTCAGTCGCCCTCGCTGGCCGCGCTGCCGTGGGAATTTTTGTACGACTCGCGCCAAGCCGAATACGTTTGTCTTTCGCGCAACACGCCCATCGTGCGCTATCTTGAAATTCCCCAGCCCATTCAGCCGCTCACCGTAACGCCGCCGCTGCGCATCCTCGGCATGGCGGTTAGCCCGATTGATCCGAGCGATCCGCAATTGGAGCAACTCGATTTGCCGCGTGAAAAACAGCGCGTGGAAAACGCCACGAAAGATTTGCGCGAGCGCGGCCTGCTCGAACTCACTTGGCTCGAAGGCCAAACGTGGCGCGATTTGCAAAAGGCCATGCGGGCTGCGAATCCTTGGCATATTTTCATTTCATCGGCCATGGCGGTTTTGATCAACGAACCGACGAAGGTTTGATTTATTTAGCGAATGAAGGGGGCAAGAGCGAACGGCTCACGGCCACGAGTCTGGGACGTTTGTTGGCCGATCATCGTTCGCTGCGTTTGGTGGTGTTGAACGCGTGCGAAGGCGCACGCGGCAGCGACCGCGATCTCTTCTCCAGCACCGCGGCGATTTTGGTGCGACGTGGTTTGCCCGCGGTGTTGGCCATGCAATACGAAATTACCGACCGCGCGGCAATTGAGTTCAGCCGCGCGTTTTATGAAGTGCTCGCCGAAGGCATGGCTGTAGACACCGCAGTGGTCGAAGCGCGCAAAGCCGTGAGCTTCGCGGTGACCAACACGATTGAATGGGGCACGCCGGTCCTTTATATGCGCGCGCCGGATGGCCAGATTTTTAATTTGCACAGTCTTGCGAAAAAGAAGACGGCGCCATCTCCGCCGCCCGAGCCTTCAAAACTACCCTCGCCACCTCCACCAGAAGAGCCGGAAGAAGAGCGATTATACAAACGATATAAGACTGAAGGCGACTCGCTACTTGATCAACAAAAGTATGTTGAAGCCAAGCTGAAATATGCCAACGCGCTCGCGCAAAGACCGGAGGATGATTATCTTGATCAGAGAATAAATCTCTGCAACCAAAAGATTGCAGAGCAAAAAGCCGCGGCGGAGCAGATCAAGCTCTACGTTAAACATAAAGACGAAGGCGATAAGTTATTCGAACAGGGCGAATACGAGAAAGCCAAGCGTTCATACGAGCAGGCGCTTTCGCACAAGCCCGGCGATTCTTACGTAACCAAACGTATTCAAGCTTGTGCGAAACTGCTTGTCCCCCAAACGCCCGAAGGCATGGTGCTCATTCCCGCAGGAACATTTACCATGGGCAGCAATGATTACGACAATGAAAAACCTCCGCATAAAGTTTCCATTGCCGCGTTCTATTTTGACAAGTATGAAGTGACGGTGGGGCAATATCAAAAATTTCTCGCGGCGAATCCTTCATACAACCAGCCCGAGAATTGGAACGAGCAATTGCAAAACCCGAAACGGCCCGTGGTTAATGTGAGTTGGAACGACGCCGTGGCTTATTGCGAGTGGTTGAGCAAGCAACGCGGTAAGCGCGTGCGCCTGCCCACTGAAGCGGAATGGGAATATGCTGCGCGCGGCGGTTTGAGCGGGAAAAAATATCCGTGGGGTGATAACATTAGCGCGGCGAATGCGAACTATGACGCCGAATCGAACCGAGGGTATTCATGGGAAGATGCGAAGCGCTATTTGCGTGAGGTCGGCAGCTACTCCGCAAACAATTACGGTCTCTACAACATGGCGGGAAATGTGTGGGAATGGTGCAGCGATTGGTACTCTGCCGACTATTATAGAACGTGTGCACAACAAGGCGTAGTGACAAATCCGCAGGGGCCAGACAAAGGAGCATCTCGGGTTTTGCGCGGCGGGTCGTGGGTCAACATTGCGATCATCCTCCGTTGCGCGTTTCGCGTCAGCAACGAGCCAGCGAGTCGTGGCTGCGATATTGGTTTTCGTTGTTCCCAGGACGTTCGTTAAGCTTTTAACGCTTTTTACACTCTTTACTCTTTTCCCCGCGAAGCGGGGCGAAAAATTTTTTTTTCGAAAAATGACCTCTCCAGAAAACATCCTCGCGCTCGTTTATGATTTTTTAAAGTATCTAATTCCGGAACTGGCGAAGTATCCGCGCGCGCAAAAATTCCTATTGGCGGATCGCATGCAGAATCTGGCGCATGATCTTTTGGAAGACATCATTACCGCGTATTACACTAAAGCTGGCCCGGATAAGTGTGACCGGCTGCGCAAAGCGAATCTCAAAATCGAGCATTTGCGCTACGCCGCGCGTTTAAGCCATGATTTGAAGCTGTGCAGCAAGCAAACAAAGCGTTCATCCGGCTCGCCACTCCGCTAGGAGTGAAATGTTTTGTTTGCACCGCGCTGCTGCTATGATTCGACGGAATGCACATGTCACTCCTAACGGAGTTCGGTTTAGGGGGGCTCTTTCTATAAACATGGCACTCCTAGCGGAGTGCCGCGTAAGTCGCAGCGCCGGCTCTTATGCTCCGTCATTGTTGGCGGCATGGTCTTTTGCCCTTTCAGGGCAAGGATACCTTGTGGTGTTTGCGTTCCCAGGGCGTTGCCCTGGGCTTTCATATTGCACGCCTTCGGCGTTTGCAATTCATTAGATGAATACACCTGAACGCGTCACTACGAACACGCGTCCCCGAAGGGGACACATGCGAAAGCGAAGGGCAACGCCCTGGTGAGACAGCGTGTTTTAAATCTTGCAAGCCCCAAACGGGGCGGTATGTTTTGCGATACGCGTTGAGGGCATACAACGAAACCATTTATCGTTTGTCATTCAACAGGATTCCTACGCATAACGCGGTGGCCCCGGCCATTTGTGGGCTGCTGTTCATACACATTTCATTGCCCCACAAAGGGGGCAGGGCTACGTTTTTAAACCAACTTTACCGTGCGCAGACTTTTCGACAACTTTCCCGCCGCCCGATTTTGTGTTGCAATGAGATTCAAATCTTTGCTTGCTTCGAGCGACACCCCCCTGGCCCCCCTCAAGGGGGGAATTTTAAAACACATGCTCGGCGCTGCGCTCCTCGCGAGCATCGTGCTCACAGCTCTCACAACAATCGCGGCAGAGAAGAACACGCTGCGCGATCCGCAATTGCGCAGGTTGTATCATTCGCTGCGGCAGCCGATCATTGCGGATTCGAGCTATGTCATCTCCGATACGCTGCGGCTTGACTATCCGGATTTCACCGTGACGCTACAGCGCGGAGAGTTGGTGCCGTTGCGCGATAGTACTCGCGTGATGACGGGTTTCTTTTTCCAAGGTACGGCGCAGATTGCGTTTCGGCCACGGCACTTAATTGAACGGCAGCAGCTTCATCGTTTCACCGGCGATTCAATTACAGTTTGCGAGGCTTCGCGTTTGCTCGTTCGTGTTTCCACGCCGCATGCGTTGCCGCAGGAGATTATTGCGACCGAGGCTCTTCATCAAACTAAAACAAAAAGCAGCCATGAAGCGCAAGAGCTACACAAAGCCGTGCAAGAAGCTTTGCTGGAACGGCGCGGCTACAATCTCGCTGCAAATCTAATGACGCGGCGAATGCTCGGCGAATCGGATACGTTGTTCGTGTGCGCTTTCTATCCCGAGCGTGAGCGCAATTTGTTTTCGCCGTTGTGCCTTTATGTGTACGATGGACTCGCGCTCGAACAAGTGGGCTACTTCCAATACTCGCACAAAAAACTCGGGCGGCCGTTTCTCACCGTGTGCAGTTATGCGCTCGCGTTGGAGCGATTGTCGCAGTACATTCAAACGTTGCGCATTACGAAGTACAACGGTTGGGTGAAAGTGGATGATAACGGCAAGATGCATGCGGACTTGGGCTGCGATTTTTTCACCGCGCAGTATCGCCCGCCGGCGTTGAGTTTTGCCTTGTCTTCCGATCTCAGAGTCACGCGCATCTCTGCGGAAGCGGGCGATACGTTGGCATTCGTGCAAGAGCCGAAAGAAGCGGGCGTCACGGTATTTCTTCCGGCGCAAGCTTGGCGCAGTGATACGCTGCGATTGTTCTTTCAATATGAAGGCGAGGCGCTGCAGCGGCACGGCAACGGTTCGCTCTTTCTGAAGGACGCGATTAATTGGGTGCCGCGCTGGGGCTATTTGGTACGCGCGGATTATCACCTCATTTTCAAATGCCCGCCGCGGTTGCGCGTGCTCTCCACCGGCGAGCTGTTGCGTGATTGGGAGGAAGGCGGTTATCGCATGCGGTATTACAAAACGCGCGTGCCCGCAAAGGCCGGATCTTTCTGCGTGGGGAATTTTGTCGCCGACACGCTTGCGCAAGCGCAGTTGCCGCGCATCGAGATCCATTCTGCGGCGCGGCGCTCCAAGCGCGAGCGGCGGCACGTTGCCGAAGACATTGCCAATAGTTTGTATTTTTACGAACGGCTATTGTCGCCCTATCCTTTGCGCAGTATTCGTGTGATTGAAGCTCCGACGACACACAGCCAGGGCTTTCCGGGTTTTGTGACGCTTTCGTGGGTGGGCTTCGCCCCGCTTCGCGGAGAAGGCCCGATCGCAGCGCTGCGCAGCCATGAAGTCGCGCATCAATGGTTCGGCAATATGATCGGCTGGGCCACATATCATGACCAATGGTTGAGCGAGGCATTTGCAGAGTATCTCGGCGCGCTTTATGTGGAATGGACTGCGCGTGAGCGGGAGGCTTTTTCTCAGCTTTTGGCGGCGTGGCGTGACGACATTTTAGAGGGCGGCCACATCGGCGTGAGCTTGGGCATGCAAAGATTCGGGCTGGGAAAAGAGGCGTTGCGCAAGGCCGAGGGCATGAAGGCCGGGCCACTGTGGCTGGGATTTCGTTTGGGGCAAAATGAAGCGCTGGATTACTACACCCACGTGTATGAAAAGGGCGCGTACGTTTTGCACATGCTGCGCTGGCTCTTGCGCGATTTGCAAACCGAGAGCGACGCCAAGTTTTGGAACATGCTCGCGGATTTTTTGCAGCAGTATCGGAATCAAGAACCTTCCACCGCGGATTTTCAGAGAGTCGCGGAACAACACTATGGTGAGCCGATGGATTGGTTTTTCCGGCAATGGATTTTCCAAACGGAAGTGCCGACGTATCGTTGGAGCTATACGATCGCGCCGGAGCCGGCCGCGCCGCAAGTCGGCATTCCGGTAGCGACGGGTGAAATGGAACCGCCAGCAAGCGAGCAAGTGTTGCGCTTGAAGGTTCAGCAAGAAGACGTTCCCAAAGATTTCAAAATGCCGATACCGGTCACGATTGAGTACGTTGACGGAATGCGTGAGGCATATCGGGTTGTAGTTACAAACGCAGGCGGAGCATTGGAGTTGTCGTTGCGTGCGGTAGGCGTAAAGCATGTGGATTTCAATACCGGCAATGCCGTGCTCGGCCGGATAAAAAATGAAGGCAGAAACTGAGCAAAAATAATTAAACGCCCCAGTCGCCTCCGTCGTCATTTCTTTACGACTCTTTTCATGCAGCGTCGTTGTGGTTCAAAATCGTAAATGGTCACAAGGTGAGGACGGTTTCGTTATGCAACCTAATTTCACGTCACTTGCTACGCTTACGCCGGTGCAATTTCCGAAAGAGAGCAGCCTTCCGAGCTTGAACGGTTACCTGGACCGCTTGCCCATTCAACGTCTGAACAAGCAACTTTATCTGCCCGTTGCGCGCGTGGTGTGGATCGGCACGCAGTATCGCATGGTGTATGCCTTTACCGATCTGCAGCGTCACCCCTTAGATTTCGGCCTCGACGAGCTTTCCGAAATGCTCGACCCTGTGCAATTTTTTCGCATTCATCGTTCGACGATCGTGAATTTGAGAAAGATTGAAAAAATCAGCAACTTGAGCGACGGGCGCTGCAAGTTGGTCATGCAAGACAAGACCGGCAGCGCGATTGTGGTCAGCCGCTATCGTGCGATGGAATTCAAAAAGGCATACAATAACTGCGCGCGTCTGCAGGATGAAACGCTCTTCACCTGCTAGTCATCGTTCCAATTCCGCCCCACCCAATTTCACATTCCTCAAAATTTTTAGCGCTAGCCGCGTTGTTTTTTGTTCTCCCGCGCGCTATATTCGCGCACGCTTGTCGTAACCATGTGCCGTTGCGGCTTTGATGTTGAGCGAAGCGAAGAATCCTTTGCCGATCTTCGCATGCCTTCGGAATGCCGAACCGGACCGCGAGCAACAAACTCGTGCGACGAATGACCACATATTGCAGCCACATGATTCATATTCAAAATCTCAAAAAGCAATACGGCGCGCGCATTATTTTTGACGAAGCTTCGGCGCATATTCCGCCCAAAACGCGCGTGGGTTTGGTGGGGCCGAACGGTTCGGGCAAAACCACGCTCTTGCGCATGCTCATGGGGCAAGAAGAGCCGGATGCCGGCCATTTGGTGATTACGAAAGGCGCGCGCCTGGGCTATTTGAAACAGGAAG
>JABWAN010000241.1 GCA_013361015.1 Candidatus Zhuqueibacterota bacterium
GTTCCCACAAGACGCCCCGGTTTTGCAGCCACGTTACGGCAAATTCGATAGCGAAGCGCTGGCGCCGGGCCCGCCGCCGGTGATGATCGACAGCACGCTTGTGCTCTTGTACAATGCGGAAGATATGAATGGCAACCGGTCGTGCGGCTTGGCGCGCTTTGCGATGGAGAATCCCACGGAAGTCTTAGCGCGTTTGGAGAGTCCTTTGTTCGCTCCCGCGCAAACCGAGGATCAGAA
Source organism: Candidatus Zhuqueibacterota bacterium (assembly GCA_013361015.1). GTDB lineage: Bacteria > Zhuqueibacterota > Zhuqueibacteria > Zhuqueibacterales > Zhuqueibacteraceae > JABWAN01. The sequence continues at coordinate 238 of JABWAN010000241.1, forward strand.
GAAGAGCTTCATCACCTCGGGATTGGTGTGGTTTCGCAGCCAGTATGAATTGTTCTACGGCGGGCCTGCAACGGCAATCAGCAGGGCGAGGGGAAAACTGCTTTTTGTAGAGAGCAAGTAATTCATTTCATATTCAGAGAACGCAAACGCAGGAGAATTTTCCATTCTTCCGGGGTAACGCATTGCACTGATAAGCGGCCCTTGCGCACCAAATCCATTTGTTCCAACCCCGGTGTTTGTTTCACTTCCTCCAGAGTAATGGGCGGATCGATATCCTGTACGCGGCGCAAATCCACCGTGACCCAACGATTGCCTTTCGTTTTGCACTCGGGATCATAGTAGTCGCTCTTGGGATCAACGGCCAAGGGATCGGGATATGCTTCGCGCACGACTTCCGCGATGCCAACGATCACCTGAGGTTTGACCACGCTGTGGTAGAATAAAACACGATCACCTTTCTTCATGCCGTCGCGCATATTGTTGCGCGCTTGATAATTGCGCACGCCTTCCCACGAAGTGGTTTGCTTGGGCGACGCCTTTAAATCTTCCCAAGAAAAATTTTCGGGTTCGCTTTTCACCAGCCAGTATTGCACGGCGGACCTCCGTTTTGGGGATGAGCACTGCCCGCACGACAGTGCGCGGCATTTTTTCTCGTTCGGAACAACTCGTGCCTGCGCAGTGCGTTGTCATTCACATTTGCGCGCACAAGTTATAAATTTTTCGCGTAAAGCAAAGGTCGTGCGAAAATTTTTTGTTCTTGGCATTTTTGCTACCGGAATTTAGCTTGACAGTTTTGCATTTATTATTTATTATGCTCGCACTTGTTCAAGCGCTCTCCTGCCGCATACGCGAGCCTTAATCTCAACGCTGAACGAAATTCGCACCGCCTGGAAGGTTCATTCATGTTGATTTCTGTTCGAGTCGATCGCGTTACTTTGGATACCACTGCAAATCGTTTTGTGGTGATTTTGCGAGACGACACTCACAACCGCTGGTTGCCCATCGTCGTCGGCTCTTCCGAAGCACAAGCGATCGCGCTCCAAATGGAAAACATCATTCCCCCACGGCCGCTCACCCACGATTTAATGAAGAGCCTGCTGGATTCGATTGAAGCGCGCATTTCGCGCATTGTGGTGAGCGATTTGCGCGAGAACACTTACTATGCCGTGATTGGCATCAAGCTCAACGGGCGGAACGTGGAAGTGGATGCGCGACCGAGCGATGCCATTGCGTTGGCGTTGCGCAGCCAGGCGCCGATTTTCGTTTCCGATGAAGTGATGCGCAAGGCCTCGGTCTCCGACAAAGAGACGGAGCGTAGCGAAGAGCGGCAACCGGTCGATCGCATGGAGCGTTTGAATCTGGAATTGCAGCGTGCCATTGAAGAAGAACGCTATGAAGACGCGGCCCGACTGCGCGATGAAATCAATGCATACAAGAAAGAACGGCGCCTCGAACATTGAGGCCACGTCCGTACAACTTTCGAGCATAATCTCGTCGTGGGGATTATGCTCTTTTTTTTTCGTGGACGATTGCGCTTAGGATCTTACAAACGTAGTTATCGCGATGGAAGTACTTGTTCCAACCCAGGAAGCATCCACCGAAGGCAAAACACGCGTCATACGTATCCCGCGCTATCACGTCATTTTGTTTGACGACAATGACCATACCTACGACTATGTGATAGAGATGCTGATGAAGATTTTTCGGCACAGTCGGGAGCAGGCATTCTTGATGGCATGCGAAGTGGATGCCAGTGGCCGCGTCATCGTCGACACCACCACGCGCGAACGCGCCGAGCTAAAGCGCGATCAAATTCACTCGTTCGGCGCGGACTGGAGAATTCCGCATTGCAAAGGCTCGATGAGCGCCGGAATCGAGCCTGCCGAAGAAGAAGCTTCATAGGCAAGCAAGCTCTCCGCAAAGCGTGTGCGTAGCCGGACTGTGCAGGCACACGTGATCGCAATAGTACTGAACGCATCGCTAGCACTGGACCCTCGCCTTGACACCTCTACTGATTCGCCCGCTTGAAGATCGGGACGCGGAAGGCGTCCTCTCGCTGTGGAATCGTGGCGTGCGCTATGATCGCATGACGCCCGAACTCTTCGAAGAAAAAATCTACGAAGATCCCAATTACATGCGCGAGCTAGTTCTCGTGGCGGAAGAACAGAATCGCCTGCTCGGATTTATTGCGGGAACACTGCGGCCGCTTGCAGAAGGCGGCGCAACCGGCTTCGTCAAGCTCCTTGTCGTCGAGCCCTCGCACCGCCGGCATGGCGTTGGCTCGAGACTTCTCACCACGCTCGAAGCCGAATTGAAGCAACGTGACTGCCGGCTTGTGCGCGTATTCGAAAGCGCGCCGAATTATTTGCTCCCCGGCATCGACCCGCGCTACACAGAAGCCTTGGCATTCTTTGAGCAACGTGGTTACGAACGTTTTGGCGAAACCGCGAACATGGAAGCCGATCTGCACGCGCAGAATTTTGACACCAGCGCAGAAGAAGCCAAGCTGCGCGAGCAAGGCTTTGAGATTCGCCGCGCGATCATGGGCGATAAAGACTACGTCCGCGCCTTGTTGCAGCAGCATTGGGCCGCATGGATTCCCGAAGTCGAACGCACGTTGCTGAATTATCCCATCAGCCTGCATCTCGCCTGGCATAACCACAAGGTCGTGGCTTTCTCCGCTTACGATGGCAACAATCTCAACACCGGCTGGTTTGGGCCGATGGGCACCGACCCGGCGTATCGCGGCAGCGGGCTTGGCGGCATTCTGTTGAAACGCTGTCTGGCCGACATTAAAGCACAGGGACATCGCCTCGCCATCATTCCGTGGATTGGTCCGTACCGTTTCTATGCGCACCATTCCGGCGCGAATATCGCCCGCGTCTTTTGGCGCTATCGCAAAAATCTCTAGCATGAGCGCTACGCCGGATTATAACCTCGACAACCACTTCTTTCCGATTTCATTCATCCAAGGAGCAATTTCGCTTGTCTCACAAACGGTGTGTCGCCGAGCATTCTTGTTCTCGCTCGTTCGTCGCAGAGCTGACCGAAACGCGGTCTCTACATTTTTTCCTCCCCAGAATTTGCTTCGTGTTCATTTTTTTAGCGTCGCTGTTGCACGCCCAAGTCAAGCCCGGCATCGAAGTGCTCTTGACGGAACAATTGGATTTGGTGCGCGGCAAGCGCGTCGGGCTGATCACCAATCCGACCGGCGTCACCTCGCAGCTCGTTTCCACCATCGATGCATTGCACGCACAGCCCGAAGTGAAATTGGTCGCGCTCTTCGGCCCGGAGCACGGTGTGCGCGGTGACGTTTCCGCGGGCAATCATGTTGCAGACATGGTGGACGCGCGCACCGGCATTCCGGTGTATTCTCTCTATGGTGCGAACAAAGCACCTACTCCCGAAATGTTGCGCAACATCGACGTGCTCGTGTACGACATTCAAGACATCGGCTCGCGCGCGTATACTTACATCTACACCATGGCGCTCAGCATGCAAGCTGCGGCGCAAAAGGGCATTCCGTTCCTTGTGCTCGACCGCCCCAACCCCCTCGGCGGCGATTTGATTGAAGGCCCGATTTTGGAGGAGCGCTTCAAATCCTTCATCGGGCTTTATCCGATTCCTTTTATTTACGGTTTGACCGCGGGCGAGCTGGCGCAATTTCTCAATAAGGAATTCGGCATCAACGCGCAACTCACGGTCGTGCCCATGCGCGGTTGGCAACGCTACATGTTGTTCGAAGACACCGGCCTGCCGTGGGTGCTCACTTCGCCGCACGTGCCGCATGCGAGCACGGTGTTTTATATCGCAGCCACGGGCTGCATGGGCGAATTGAGTTTTGTAAACGAAGGCGTCGGCTACACGCTGCCGTTCGAAGTTATCGGCCACGTTTGGATCGACGGTTATCAGCTTGCAGCGGCATTGAATGATTTGAAGCTGCCCGGAGTGCTCTTTCGCCCATTGTATTATCGCCCCTATTACTTCGGCATGAAAGACCAGCAGCTTTCCGGCGTGCAGATTCACATCACGAATCCGCGCAGCTTCCGGCCCATGCTCACGCAGTTGCATCTGCTCAAAACCCTGCTCAAGCTTTATCCACAACAAAACATTTTCAACCCGGAGCGGATCAGAAGTTTCGACCAGGCGGTGGGCACGGATAGCGTTCGAATGGGCTTGCAAAACGGCGTCTCCGCAGATTCGATTTATTTTTCCTGGAAAAAGGATTTGGCGAAGTATCGCGAGCAGCGCAAGCCATATTTGCTGTATTGAGGAACGTGCCGCAGGGCCACTGCTTTTTCGCAAGCGGATTCATCGGATCAAACGGACACGTTTCTTCAGCATGCGCTGAATCCGTTGCCTTCGCGCACAAAATTCCTTAGAAAAAAAAGAGTGTTGACTTTTCGCCTAAAAAAATGTTTTGTTGAAAAACAGGTGGGTTGGTTAGGGATCGACGAGCGTGTTTGGGGGGGAGTTTTGCGAGTATCGCTTGCATGTCGTTGCGAGCACAGCGAGAAATCTTGCCATGCACAAATTCTTCGCCGCGCTTAAAATGGCCGCAATCAATGTAACTGCAAAACCCTGCAGAGATTGGTATCAGACCAACAGCTTGCCCTTCAGCTTTTGCTTAAGCATTTCGCGCGCGCGGAAGATGCGGGCTTTCACCGTGCCGAGCGGAACTTTGGTAATCTCCGCGATCTCTTCGTAGGATTTTTCCTCGGTGTGGCGGAGTATGATTGCCTCGCGATAGTGATCCGGCAGCTCTGAAATCGCCTGAGCGATCAATGCGCTCTTCTCCGTGGAGAGCAAATCCTTGTCGGTCGCTTCCTGCACGTCGGCGTATTCGCGCTTCAACTCGCCGTCGCGGGATTGAATGGGTTTGTCGATCGAATAGGTTTGGAGTTTTTTCTTGCGGATGTGGTCGATGGTGGTGTTGATGGCGATTTTATAAAGCCAGGTGGAGAAAGCGAATTCCTGATTAAACGTGGAAAGCGCGGCAAACGCCTTGATGAAAGCTTCCTGCACCAGATCTTCCGCTTCTTCTTTGTGGTGCACCATATTGTACAGCAAATTATATAACGGCCCGCGATGGCGCACCATCAATTCGGCAAAAGCCTTTTGATCTCCAGCAAGTGCTTGGTTAACGAGGGGTGCGTCGGATCGTTTATTCGCCATAGTCGCCAAAGTTTTTGAAAAATTTCGCGGCGAATTTAGCGGAAATCGTTTTAACAATCAAGCAAAAAGCCGGAGATGAGGAGGGGGCTTCGAATATTTTGAAAGTCAAAACTTATACGCCGGACGAGCCGGATCGCAAAAAACAATGCCACGGAAGCACACGCAAGCGCACCGAAGCAGTCATTCACAAAAATAATTCCCTCTCGTGTGCTTCCGCATAATTCTGTGGCCAAAATCTTCGCTCCATTTGTCGAGGATCAACGTAAACCTCCAGTCATGATCTGTGGCGTTGGCATAGATCTCGTCGAAGTCGCGCGCATGGAAGCGTTGCTCGCGCGCTGGCGCCGGCGGTTTCTTGAAAAAATTTTCACAGCAGAAGAGATTGCGCAGTGCGAGGGCCGGGGCCATCGCGCCGCCTCTTATGCCGCGCGCTTTGCCGCCAAAGAAGCGTGTGCGAAAGCGTTGGGCACGGGCTGGGATCACAACTTTTCGTGGAAGGATTTTTCCGTGCGCAACGACGCAACCGGCCGCCCGCTGCCTTGTCTAAGCCCGCGTTTGCAAACGCGCCTCGCCGGCGTCACTGTTCATCTTAGTCTTTCGCACGCGGAACATTACGCTACCGCATTGGTGATTTTCGAAAAAACCGAGTCATGAACCCTACGGAATTGATGGCACAATTGCCGCGCGTCGTTACTGCGGAAGAAATGGCCGCGGTCGACAAATTCACCATTGAGACGCTCGCTTTGCCCGGCCGCGTGCTCATGGAAAACGCCGGACGCGCCGTGTTCGAATTGCTGGCCACACGTTGGCAGCCTTTGTCCACAAAACGCGCGGCGGTGTTTTGCGGCAAAGGCAACAACGGCGGCGACGGCTTCGTCATCGCACGCTTGCTCAATGAAGCCGGTGTGCACTGCGATACTTTTTTGCTCGGGCAATCGCACGAGCTGCGCGGCGATGCGCTCGCCAATTTTCTTTTGCTCGAAAAACTGGGACACCCGGTTCGCACAATGCTTCCGGGAACAACGCTTCCAGATTTGACGCGCCACCACGTTCTCATTGATGCCTTGCTTGGCACAGGTGTGCGCGGCCCTTTGCAGGGCTTCCTCGCAGAAGTCGTGCAACATCTCAATCAAAGCGGCTGTCCTATTGTTGCCGTAGATTTGCCCACCGGCATGGATGCAGATACCGGCGCTGTGGCAGGGCCGTGTGTTCGTGCGCAGCTCACAGTCACCTTCGGCGCGCGCAAACAAGGCTTGCTCTTTTCGCCCGGCCGGGCATCTGTGGGAGAGCTTCACGTTGCGGATATTGGTTTCCCGAGCGTGGCGTATCAATTGGCTGGAGGCCAGTCATATTTTTTGGAAGGCCGCAGCATGTCGAACTGGCTGCCGGAGCGCGCACCGGATGCCTTCAAAAATCGTGTCGGGCAAATTCTTGTCATTGCCGGTTCGCGCGGATTCGGCGGCGCAGCGCGACTTACGGCCACTGCCGCCTTGCGCGCGGGCGCCGGCCTCGTTGTGCTTGCCGCGCCGGAATCTTTGCTCACAGCTCTCGAGGCCACCACTGCGGAAGTCATCAAACTGCCGTTGCCGGAACACGAGGGCGCGATTGCAATGACAGCCTTCGAAAAACTCACCGCGCGTTTGGAGTGGGCAAACGTTGTGGCGTTGGGGCCCGGCTTGGGAACTTCTCCCGCGGTGCAAGAACTCGTCAGAAAAATTCTAAGCTCCTACCACGGTCTCGTCGTGTTGGATGCCGATGGCCTCAACGTGCTGGCCGGTGATCTCGACACGTTACGCAAGAGCGTGAGCCGTATCGTACTCACTCCGCATCCGGGAGAGTTGCAGCGCTTGGCCGTGAATGAAAAAAAATTGCTCATGAATTCACCGGTGGAAACGACCCAACAACAAGCCCCAATTACGTCGATTTCGTGGGCTACGGTTCTTCCGCGACGACCTACGAGGGTACTGGGCCGACTCCACCAGTTGGCAACGGCATTCATGCCGTGCGAGCCAGCAGCGGCTGTCAGGATACCGACGACAACAGCGCGACC
>JABWAN010000242.1 GCA_013361015.1 Candidatus Zhuqueibacterota bacterium
GTTATATCGTCGCCCAAACAAATCGTGAGAGTGTTGTTCTTCGCTAGATTGTCTAGAATCCAGCGTGCCGCGGTACCCTTATGCCAATCTACGCGCGGTCGGATTTCATAAACCATTTTGCCCTTTGTGAGCTTAAAAAGGTGTTCGTTACGAGCAACCGCGGTTTGAACGATTTGCGCAAGCTCGTTGCGTGTAGCCACCGTGGTACGACGAAAGTGAATGCTCGTGGTCAGGCCTTTGTATTCGACGATCGCACCTACGATGTGTCTTAAGCGTGCGATCAACTGTTGCGCAAGCAGATGCATCTCTTTTTGCCCGGCATCTGCTGTCGGTTCGACAAAATGAAACCCCGGCCCGACGATTTCCATACCGTGATTACCGGCATAGATCAAGCTTTCAATGCCGATTCGTGCTTGCACATCGACGCGGCTCCGTCCGCTTATGATTGCAATGATAAGATCGTCACGCCGCGCGAGTCGGCCCAACGTTTTATACATTGCGGGCGGCAAATGCGCCATGTCCGGATGCTCGACTATCGGGGTGAGCGTGCCATCAAAATCCAAAAAAAGCAGAACGTTTGCCGCCGAAGCCAGGCGCTCGGTAATCTCGGCGAGGTTTTCGAATAAGGGCCGACTCATCGATTTTGCACCGTGGTTCCTGACGCGAGGGGGGCGTTCTGAAGCACGCCATCGGTCGTTTGACTGCGCAAATACACGGTGCGAATCGGAAACGGAATCTCGATGCCGGCAGCGCGGAAGCGTTTGAAGATGCGTTTGCGCAATTCATGCTGCGCGAAATATTGATCGACAAATTCCGCGACCTGGCAAATGAGCGTGAAGTTCAGCGAAGAATCGCCGAAACCGGGAATGAAGCGCACGAACGGCTCCGGCTCCGCAAGCAAGCCGGGAACGTAAAGTGCGCCTTGTTTTGCTTCTTCGATCAAAATGCACTCCACTTCTTCCGGATCGCAGTCGTAGCTCACGTTGATGGGAACAAGCAGCGACATGCGTTTCTCCGGCAAATGATAATTCGTCACAATCGCTTGCGCGAGCTTGGCGTTGGGAATGATGATGAGATTATTTTGCAGCGCGCGGATCGTGGTGTTGCGCCACGTAATGTCGGTGATGTAGCCTTCCTGGCCGCTTTCGAGTTTGATGTAATGCCCCGGCTTGATCTTGCCCGAAATGCTGATGTAAAATCCCGCAAACAAATTTGAGAGCGTATCCTGCAACGCCAGCGCGACGGCCAAGCCGCCGACGCCGAGCGCCGTGAGGATCGGCGTGATCGAAACGCCGAACAGGTTGAGCAGCACCAGCCCGCCCACGGTCAACACGCCCGCCCGCGCCAAATTTTCCGTCAAGCTATTCACGGGCAACGCGCTATCGATGGTGCTGCCGTAATTTTTGATGGCCTGTCCCACGAGGCGCGAGGCGAACAGCGTTAGCGAAATCACCCAAAGAATCAGCAAACCCTTGCCCGTCAGCGCGGTGATGCTTGCGGGCAGCTCCGAAGCCTGCATCGCCAAATGCAGCGCCAGAATCACAATCCAAAAGGAGAAGGGACGATTTAAGGCCTCGAGCAGAACGTCATCAGCGCGCGTTTGGGTTTTGCCGGCCCAACGCCGCAGAATTTTGAAAAGCTGCCGTTTCGCAATCGCTCCGGCGACAAGCGTAAGAATGAATATGCCGAGCGGCAACATCACCTTCATTGCCCAGAACCACAAAAAGTTTTGAAAAGTTGGCATGGCCATATTCGATCCTAAATTTTTGAGCCGTTAGTTTTCCTTATTTATTCTCAGGCGAGGCTTTTGGATTAAAACACATAACAGTCAAAACGATTGCCGGCAAAACGATTAGAATGGTTTGGCCGGTAATGGTTTTGTTTTATTGTTGCGATTCAAGGGTTAAGTATTTTCTGGGAACTCGAATTTGAGCAAATTGGAAATGACTTTGCCGGCCCAGCGATAGATATTGTTATCAGAGACGGCAGCGCGCATTTTTTGCATGCGCTTTTGGCGTTCGCTTTCCGGCATCTCCAATGCCGTACGTATTGCTTCGGCGCCCTCTTCTACTGCGAACGGATTGATAAGCACGGCATCGGTCAGCTCGCGCGCGGCGCCGGTGAATTGGCTTAAAATCAGCACGCCGTCTTCATCGAAACGGCTGCTCACGTATTCCTTAGCCACGAGGTTCATGCCGTCGTGCAACGAACTGACGATGCAAAAATGCGCCAAGCGGTGCAGCGCCATCATTTCCGTGCGCGAACAATGCTGTTTGAGAAAGATGATCGGGCGCCAGGAATTCTTGCTCCATTTCCAATTAAGGTTTTCTAGGAGGTTTTCAACTTCGTCGTCGAGGGTTTTGTATTCGCGAATGTGCACGCGGCTCGGCACGCCGATTTGCACGAAAACAAAACGCTCGTGGTACGCCGGATATTTTTCCAGAAAGCGGTCGAGCGCACGCAATCGTTCGGGAATGCCTTTGGTGTAATCAATGCGGTCGATGCCGAGGCCGATGAATTCCGCGTTCAGCCCCAAGTCTCTTTGCCATCTTTCCATCACACGCCCCACGGCAATGCTGCGCGCTTGCGCTTCGTGTTGATCAAAATCAATGCTGATTGCGAACGGCCGCACGGCCGTGGTTTTGCCGCTGCGCGTGATTTCGAAACGCTCTTCGTCCACTTTGGCCTCGAGCGTGCGATTCACGGTCTCCAAAAAATTTTGGCAATGATAGCGCAGATGAAAACCCAGCAGGTCGTTGCCCAGCAAGCCCTCGAGCAACTCTTCTTTCCAAGGCAGGGCGCGGAAGGTTTCGCTATTCGGCCACGGAATATGCCAAAATTGTGCGACGATGAGATTGGGGTTGCGTTCTTTCAACAAACGCGGCAGGAGCGCGAAGTGATAATCTTGAATGAACACAAACGTGGGTTGGTCTGCGGCTTCTTCTAAAACGGCCTCGGCAAAAACTCTATTGACCTCGCGATAAGCCTGCCAATGTTTCGGGTCGAACACCGGCCGCGTGAATACGATGTGACACAGCGGCCACAAACCTTCATTGGACAGGCCGTAATAGTAGCCGTTTTCTTGTTCCTTGGTGAGCCAAACCCGGCGCAGGGTATAACGCGGATCTTCAGGCGGCACGCGCACATGATCCTGGGCATCCACGGTTTTGCGATCGGCGTTGCCGCTGCCGTGCGCGATCCAAACCCCGTCACACGCGCGCATGATGGGATCGAGCGCGAGCGCCATGCCGCTGGCAGGTTGCACGCATTCGATGCGGGTCCCGGCGAAGCGATGGATGTAGGGCTCGCGATTGGCAACGATGACGAGTTTGTGATCATGTAGCTTATTCGCAATCAACTCGTGCAGTGCTTCTTTCGTCCACATCAAGCCTCCTAAGATAAAGTACAAGTGGAGCGAGGCAGCAACGCGGCGTCCAAGTTGATTACTGGGAAGCTACGGTCTAGGGCGTTGCACGCCGATTTTGTTCAGATTTCTGTATGACTTTGCGATAGCAAAACGCTGCGACACTGATAATCACGAGCCATGCCGTCGAAACGAAAATCCAGCCGGCCGTCGTCAAACCCGAAACTTGTGTGCTTGCCGTCTGGTCAATTCCCGGAATTGCGCTCAATAAGAACGTCATCGTTCCTCCGAAGCTTAGTTGGATGTTCTAAACCAGTGCATCAAAACCACCGCGAGCAGGAGCCCTAAAAAGATGAGCAACGGCCAGAGGCCGCTGACCGTGCGCTTGGGCAATTCTGCGAGCCGGTTTTTTCCCGCCGGCATTTTTTTTGAGGCGGAAGCGGCGCGGTTCGGTTCGATAGCTGCAAAATTGTTTTTGTGTTTTTGCATATGAAATCTCCTTCGCGCTCCAATTCTTCGCGCTCGCGGCGCAAATTGCGTTGCGCAGCGACAACGAAAATCTTGAACACGGTTTACTTCTTTTTGAACGAAACCCCCAATCGCTTTAGGGTTTCGCCATCCGGTTCGCCGGTAACGGGCAGGTTGTGATCATGCTGATAGCGTTGCAGGGCGCGTTTGGTGGCGCGGCTAAAAACGCCGTGAATGTCACGCTTGTAGTAGCTGGCTTCGGCGAGCGCCTTCTGCAGCGCCATGACGTTTTCTTTCTTGAGCCTGGGATATTTCGTAGCGCTCGCAGCGAAATTCTCCGGCGCCAACGCGGGGTCTGCACGCTCTGATTTCTCTGCTTGCGACTCGCCGTTTTCCAGTTGCTCTCTGCGTTCGCACGCCGATAAGCACCAACTTAAAACCCAAATTGCGATGCCGGCAGAGGTCAAAACATTTCTCATAAATTACATAGCGCGGATGATACCCTCGCATACTTCTCCGGCCGCGTGCACTCCATGCAGCCGAAGTCGGTATGAGAGGCAAGTACCGCAATGCAGATTGACTTCCTGTAAACGAGGGCGCGACCAACGTGAGATGAAGACCAAGGCGCAATGGTCGTGCCCTCAAAAAAAAAAGTAGCCTCGTTCCTGGCTAAATCAAAAAAGCCATTTTGAGTAGCAAAGGCCAGTTAGAATGCTCTAATGTTTATTAGAATTTTCTAATGCTAAGGCGGGCAAATCGTGGGAGGTTGGGGGCCGTGCTTTTTCAGAAAAACAAACTCGGTGCAAAGTTGCAAACCGAACCTTGAAGAGAATCTTATTTGGCGAGGGCTTCCGCCAAGGGCAGGCGAATGATGAACGTGGTGCCTTGATTCAATTTACTCTCTACGCTGATGTCGCCTTGGTGCGCCGCAACGATCCAGCGCACCAAAGCCAGGCCTAGCCCCGCGCCCTGCGGACCGGAATCGTTTGAAGAGGCGCGGTAAAAGGTATCGAAAATTTTCAGAAGCTGTGAGGCGGGAATTCCGGTTCCGGTGTCGGAAAATTGCAGGAGCACCCCGTGGCCTTCGCGTTTATAACCGAGGCGGATCCATCCACCCGGCGGCGTATGTTTGATGGCATTGTCGAGAAGATTGAAAAGCATTTGGCGAATGCGCAACACATCGACGGCAACTTGCGCGGGCGGCGCTTCATCCAAAAGCACGGTAATGTTCTTTTCGCCGGCAAGAAGTTTCGCTTCTTCATGAAACTCTTTGAGCAGAAGTTGAAAGTCCTGCGGCTGCCGCTGTAACTTGAGTGTGCCGGCCTCCATTGTGCTCAAGCTTAGGAGATCATCCACAATGCGATTCAGGCGCAAAATTTCGTCGTAGGTGGAGGCCACGGTTTGGTGCAACACTTCCGTTGCCACCTCGGGCCGCAACGCGCTTTCGAGTTGATTGCGCATCACCGCCAACGGCGTGCGCAACTCGTGCGAGGCCAGCGAAGAAAAGCCCAGCGCCTGCCGCATGCTGCTGCGCATTTTTTCAATCACCGCGTTGATGCGCATGATCAATGCCCCCATTTCGTCTTTCGTGCGCACTGGAATTTGGGGCAACTCCTCGTCGAGCGGTTGCTGGAGCAACTCGTCGGCGTAGCGGTTCAAATCTTGAATCGGCTGCATAAAACGCGAAACCAGAAACAGGCCGCCCGCAAAAATCAAAACGAGAGTGACGGGAATGAGCAAAACAAATGAAGAAGCAATTTTGTCAATGGCCGCGTCTATGTCGGTCATAGGATAACCGACGTAGATTTCGAACGTCGAGTCTTTTGCCGCAATGAGCCGCAACGGCCGATTGCGAAATTCCGGTATGGTTATCGCCTCGGACAACGCGCCGTGTCCCAGCGGACGCAATTCATCCAATTCCAGATCGGAGGAGCGAAAATATTCCGCGCCTGCCACGTCGTAAATTTCAATGTACTCTTTGCGCGGGCTGAGAATGCTGCGCGTGTCGATTTCCTCGCGAATTTCGTCGTCGGGCAGGTTCTTGGTTTTGTAGGCTTCGAGCAGGTTGCGCATCCATTCGACTTCGCCGCGCAAGGAGTTGTCGAGATCTTCATAGAGCGAATCCCGAATCACTTCTTCGCTGACGAAACGAAAGACCAGCAACGTGGAAAGCACCACCACGCTGTACCACAACACGATTTTGAGCCGGAAAGAAGAGAGCATGATATTCAATCCGCCTTGAGCAAAAAACCTTCGCGGTGAATCGTCTGCAGCAGCTTCGAGGAAAAGCCTTCGTCGATTTTTTTGCGGAGATAGCTCACGTAAACATCGACGATGTTCGTGCCGGTGTCGAATGTGTAGCCCCACACCTGCTCGGCTATGCGCTTGCGCGTGAGAATTTGGTTTTTGTTGCGCACGAAATATTCGAGTAGCGCAAATTCTTTTTGCGTGAGGGAAATCTCTTTCTCGCCGCGCTTGACCGTGCGTAGCACCACGTCTAAAGTCAAGTCACCGGCCTGCAAGAGCGTGACGCTTGCCAGTCCGGCGCGCCGCAAAATCGCATCGCTGCGCGCCAGCAGCTCGCCCGAATCAAACGGTTTCACGAGATAATCATCCGCGCCGAGTTGCAGGCCTCGCACGCGGTCTTCCACTTTGTCGCGCGCGGAAAGAATCAAAACCGGCGTGGCACACGCGCGTGCGCGCAGCTCTTGCAAAACTTCGATTCCGGATTTTTTAGGCAGCTTGAGATCGAGAATGATCAGATCAAAAGGTTGCAATAGCAGTTTCTCGCTCGCAGCAATGCCGTCAAAAGCCAGCTCCACGGAGTATCCCGCAGCGGCCAATTGCCGCTCGAGCGATTGCGCGAGCTTCTTTTCGTCTTCCACGACGAGCAGACGGATTTTGGATTCGGAAGAGGGCATGAGCATCACTTCGCAAAAAGATGAATATGGCATTCACAAAATAAAAAAAGCCATTCCAAAAGCAAATGGCCTTGTAGTTACCTCAATTTTGCACATCTAAAACACCAAACCCCGATTATCTTTACTTACAGTCGCCGCACATTCCGTGTACCTCACCGTGCGAGGCCCGACCCGAGGGGTGAATCGATACTAGCACTGCGGTCCTGTAAAGCGCTGGTTCGGCCACAGTCAATGCAAAATCGGATTGCAGAATGAGAAATGTGCGTCCCTGCGGAGGAGTCAATTTGTTGGCGGAGCAGTGCACGGGCAAAAACACCTTTGTCCGTGCACTGCCGGGTCGGGCCGGAATAAAAGCCTGGATTAGCTTGGAGTGGCATTGGTGGTGGAGTCTACAGCTCCGCCACCTCGCAATACACTTTGATCGCACCTTTGGCGTTGGTCAGCTTGTTGAGCATCTCGTCAAAATTCTCCAAACCTTTCACCGGATGCGTGAGCAAACGCTTCAGCCAACCGCGATATTCCGCCTCGGCCTGCGCCAAATCTTTCACACCGCTTTCGAAATACTCGCGATTCGCATTAACCGTACCCACCATCACTTTGTTGCCGAGCACGAACTCGAGATTGATTTTGGCCGCGGGCACTTCAACTTTCTTGTCCCCGCCGGTGACACTGGAGAGCACGAGCACGCCGTTCTTCGCG
>JABWAN010000243.1 GCA_013361015.1 Candidatus Zhuqueibacterota bacterium
GCACGAAGAACGGAATAAAAATCCGCGTGAATCCGTTAAATCTGCTAGCTATAAGATTCGTGTTGATATGCTTCATTCGTTTTATACGTGTTTCCCTTGTTTTGCTGCCTTTAAAAACGGGTCTTGCCAAGCCATACAGCATAAATGAGCAAACTAAAGTTTACTTTACCAAATACAAAAGACCGGTCATACAATCATACAATCATACAATCATACAATCATACAATCATACCCCCATACAACCATACCCTCCATACAACCATACAACTAGAAGCGTCATACAAATCCAAGCTTTTCAATGATAACTATATCGGGCTGGGGGAACTGATAATTCTTTAACTCTGAGAGCGGGCACCATCTGTATTCGGAATGCTCCTTCAGATCTATTTTGCCGCTTATTATTTCACAATCAAAAGCTTTAAGAATATAGTCTCTTCCTCTGTTCAGAAAATGAGCTGCTGCCAGAAATTTATTGACCCTTATATTAAGAGACAGTTCTTCTGCTATTTCTCTTTTGATTGCATCTTCGGGGCTTTCACCTTCTTCAGTTTTACCGCCTGGGAATTCCCACATGCCCGGCATGGACATTGATTCACTGCGACGGGTGATAAGAACACGCCCCTCACTGGAGATAATTGCACAGGTAACTATTACAGGTTTCAAGAAATCAGAGGATATTTCTGAGTGCGGAGAAAATCGTTTTTTCTGAGAAAGCCGGGCCGATTATCTGGAGACCGAAAGGGAGTCCCTTGCTGTCATTCCCGAAAGGGAAACTGAGTGCGGGTAATCCTGCGAGGTTAACGGATACTGTAAATATATCCGAGAGGTACATCTGAAGAGGATCGTTGATTTTTTCGCCGAGCTTAAATGCTGTATCGGGGGTTGTCGGGGTCAGAATCAGGTCGCATGATCTGAATGCTTCGGAAAAATCATTTGAAATGAGTCTTCTTACTTTAGCCGCCTTAGTAAAATATGCATCATAATATCCGGAGGAGAGGACATAAGTGCCCATAAGTATCCGTTTTCTTACCTCTTTCCCGAATCCGCTTTCACGGGTTGTAAGATACATATCGCTTAGTCCGGAGCCGATTGATTTGCGGTCAGAATACCTTACGCCGTCATACCTTGAAAGATTTGATGAGGCTTCGGCGCAGGCAAGGATGTAATACGCTGCAATTGCGTACTGCGTGTTTGGCAGTGAAACCGATATCACTTTATGGCCGGCTTTTTCAGCAACTGATCTGAATTCATTGAGACTCGCAAGCAGGTCTTTGTTCTGAATACCTGCAACATATTCATCGGGAATGCCAATCGTAAATGGTGCATCGGAAGGTCTGTTTTGCCTTAATTCCGGATTTGAAGTGGTGTCGGAGTCATCATATCCGCTTATAACATCAAAAATCAGTTCAAGATCATTGAGATTCTTAGCCAGTGGCCCGATTGAATCAAATGAAGATGCATATGCCGTTAGCCCGTATCTTGAAACCGCCGAGTAAGTGGGCTTAAGACCCCAGACACCGCAGAATGCAGCGGGCTGCCTTATTGATCCTCCTGTATCGCTCCCCAGGGCCGCATCGCAGAGATCTGCGGCAACTGCTGCCGCTGAGCCGCCGCTTGAGCCGCCGGGAACACGGTCATGATCCAGAGGATTTTTCACAGGTCCGTAAGCTGAATTTTCATTTGATGAACCCATTGCAAACTCATCACAATTTGTTTTGCCGATAATTATTGCATCTTCGCGTATGAGTTTATCAATGACGGTTGCATTATAGGGGGATATGTAATCTTTCAGGATGGCTGAGCCGCAGGTGAGGTGTTTGCCTTCAATGGCGATCACATCTTTCACTGCAATCACTGCCCCGGCAAGTTTTCCTGCACTCCCGCTCCTGCTTTTCCGGGATATCTCATCGGCCCGTGAGAGACTTTCGGATTCAAAAGCTGAGGTGAATGAGTTAAGGTCTGAATCATTAATGCGGGTCAGAAACCCGGAAACATTCTCATGAAGACTGAGATTTCCGGATTTCAGCAGGTCCGCTTTTTCCTGAAGATCAGAATAGAGGGGCATTATTCTTTTGTATTATTCTGATTATTGTTTTTTGTGTCTTTGGAAATATCTTCTTCCACATCTTTCATGGCTTTACGGAATTCACGCATTCCTTTGCCGAGACCCTGTGCAAGTTCAGGTATTTTCTTTGCTCCGAAGAGGATGAGAACCACCAGAACGATTAAGATTATTTCCCAGGGACCTAAATTTGAGAACATTTTATCACCAGGTTTAATTAATTATTGATTCGAAAACTGATTTAAATAGATACTGCCCGTCGGTGTTGCCAACCATGGGGTTGCAAACTCTTTCGGGGTGAGGCATCATGCCTAAAACATTGCCTCTTTTATTCATAATTCCGGCTATATTATTTAGTGATCCGTTCGGGTTTGCTTCTTCAGAAACATTGCCGTTTTCATCGCAGTATCTGAAAACCACCTGACCCGCGGCTTCAATTTCGCCGAGGCCCTTCTGCTCAATGAAGTAATTTCCTTCACCGTGTGCAATGGGTATTCTCACAACATCGGGTGTTCCTGATCCCGTGAAGATCGTCTTTTTATTGTCAACCTTAAGGTAAACATCTTTACAGCGGAATTTAAGGCTGTTATTTTTCAGCAATACTCCGGGGAGCAGTTTTGATTCACACAGAATCTGAAATCCGTTGCAGAACCCGACCACAATGCCGCCTTTTTCGGCAAATTCAATCACCTCCTGCATAATAGGGGAGAGCGAGGCTATTGAACCTGTTCTTAAGTAGTCACCATAAGAAAATCCGCCGGGAAGGATAACGGCATCGAGGGCGCCCAAGTCTTGCTCTTTGTGCCAAATGAAGCGGGCGTCTTGCCGGAGCACATGTTTGAGCACGTGATAGCAATCATGATCGCAATTGGAGCCGGGGAAGACAATGATGCCGAAGCGCATAAGGGAAGCATTTCACATTTTAAATTGCGGACTTTCGATTGAAAATCTGCAATGCTTTGGTCATTCAAAGCTGACGCTGTAATTTTCAATGACCGGATTGGCCAGAAGTTTTTGGCAAGCTTCTTCCGCGAGGGCGCGTGCGTGCTCTTCGGAAAGACTTTCGAAAGACATTTCGATGAGTTTGCCGACAACTGTATCAATGAAGACGTTAATTTAACGGGCGCGCTGTATTACACCACCATCAAGAATAGCTTCAGTGCTCACGGCATAAACGTCTCTATTCCTCCTTTGAAAGCCAATTTTCCGCCCGAGGGCACAGATGATACGCCGAAAAAGTTTAGCCTGAAGCAAAATTATCCGAACCCCTTCAACCCGCGCACCGAAATTGCTTTTGATTTGCCCCAAGAAGAAAAAGTCACATTGAAAATTTATGACCTTTATGGTCGCGAAGTCGTTACGTTGCTTGATCAGGTTCTGGAAAAAGGAAGGCACAAAATAAGTTGGAATGGTTCTAACGATGGGAAGGAAGCGCTTGCCAGCGGCATGTATGTTTATCGAATTCGGGCGGGCGATTTTATTGCTTCAAAAAAACTACTTTTGCTGAGATAGCTTCACGGGTGACGTTTTGCCAACGTGTTGATATATGATGAGAGCCCCGAGTTCAGTGCGAACCAGGGGCTTCTCTATTTCATGTCGCATGCGTTGCATGGCAAACACACATCGTCACTCCACCAAGCGCACCGCGGTGATGTAATATCCCGTCTCGCCAAAACACGAGGTGGGGATGCCAAGGTGCTGCTCATAGGTGATCGTCACGCGTTTGCCGAGCGATTGGTTAATCTGCTCCGCGATTTGGTCATTCGGCACGGTGAAATTAAAAATTTCCGGCAAGGTGCCCGGCAAACTCACCATCGCCAGCTCGCCCTCCCATGTTTTGCAAATCCAGCCTTTCTTCGAAAGCTTCTGCACGTAACCGGCGCGCTCGCCCGAGGAAAAAACGTAATTCAGTGAAGCCCACGTCCACAAACAGAAACCCACAAAGACCACGACCAGCGCGATCGACAAAAACTTGAGGAAGCCTTTCATAAATTCTCCATTAAGATTTTTCAGCCCTGCCAGTTCTATGAAAACTGCCGGACTGGTAAGAAGTTAATTCGTTCCCGTATCTTTCCACACTTTCGTCTCCACAATCACGGCCGGCACTTCGCGCTCGCGCACGAGTTTGTTGAACGCGGGCAAGTCGCTCTCCATGATCGCGCGCAGCTTTGTCAGTTCCGCATCAATTGCGGCGGTCAATTCATTCTTGATCGCCACGGCTTGATCCGTCGGGCGGAAATCGCCGAACGAAGTGCTCGACGCGAGCGAGCTGAGTTTGTTGTTCAAACGAATCGGAAAGTTCAGCGGGTCTTGGCCGCTTTGGTTTTTGGTTTGATAAAGCGCCTCTTCGACTTTCGTCATCTTGTCGAGCATCGCTTTCGCCGCGGCTTTGATCGTGTCTGCGCCGGCGAGCGCCGCACCCGTGTGCGGCTTCATGCGGCCCGTGATGTCATTCACCTGCTTGCGCACTTCGCGAATCTGTTTGATCGCCTTGTGCGTCTCCGTGAGCTTATCGCGAATGCTCATCAAGAAATCAAACTGCGCGATGAAATCTTCCTGCGTCGAACTCGCGCGCGGATCTTTGAGAATCGTGAACGGCACGGTCGTGGAGTCTTTGCCCACGATCAAACGCGCTTGATATTCGCCCGGCACTGCTTTCGGGCCTTGGGTGCCGCCCGCCCAGAGAATCAAATTCTCGAAACGCTCCGCCTCGGGATAGCGCATATTCCACACGAAGCGATTCATCCCTTGCTTCACGGGCATTTGCTCGTTGCGCTCCTTCGCTTTCGGCGAAAAGGATTTGATGATCTTGCCATTCGCTTCCAAAACACGCAACGTCGTCGCGCTGCTGTCCGGCGCGTCTTTGAAATAGTAATGCACCATCACGCCGTTCGGCGGATTCTCGCCGATGCCTTTGGGCGGCTCGCCGAAACTGAAGCCCGGCATGCGGTACGTCGGCCGCGGCGCATACACAAAATAACTGCTTGTCGCCATCTGCTCGTTGAGTTGATGGAGCACGGTCAAATCATCCATCACCCAAAACGAGCGGCCCTGCGTGGCGACAACGAGATCGTTCTCCTTCACCGCCAAATCCGTGATCGGCACGATGGGCAGATTGAGTTGGAATGATTTCCAATTCGCGCCGTCGTCGAAGCTGATATACATGCCGCTCTCCGTGCCCGCATACAGCAAGCCGCGACGTTTCGGATCGGCGCGAATGACGCGCGTGAAATGCTCCTCGTTGATGCCGCTCGTGATCTTCGTCCACGTTTTGCCGAAGTCGCTCGTCTTAAAAAGATACGGACGAAAGTCATCGCTCTTGTACATTGTGGCCGCGACGTACAATCCGCCCGCCTCAAACGGACTCGCTTCAATGCTGTTGATTTGAATCCACTCGGGCATGAGCTTGAGCGCAGGCGTTACGTTCTGCCAAGTTGTTCCGCCATCTTGCGTGACGTGAATCAAGCCGTCATCCGAGCCGGTCCAAATCACGCCGGCTTTGAGCGGACTTTCAGCAACAGTGAAGATAGTGCAGTAATACTCCACGCTCGTGTTGTCTTTCGTGATCGGCCCGCCCGAAGGCCCGAGCTTTGTGGCATCGTTGCGCGTGAGATCGTGACTGATCGCTGTCCACGTTTGGCCTTCGTTTGTGGTTTTGAATAAAGCATTGCCCGCGGCATACAGAACGTTCGGATCGTGCTGCGAAAACAGAATCGGAAAATTCCATTGAAAGCGATACTTCCAATCTTTCGCGCCGTGGCCCATGGGATTATCGGGCCATACGTTCACATCGCGCACCTCGCCGGTTTTGTGATGCACGCGCGTGAGATAACCGCCATATGAGCCGCCATAAACAATGTCGTTGTTCTTGGGATCGGGCGCGATCCAACCGCTTTCGCCGCCCGCGGTCTCTTCCCAATCGCGCTCGACGATGCCGCCTTCCGCGCTGCGATGATAAATGCGAATCGTCGAATTATCCTGCTGCGCACCGTAGATGCGATACGGAAACGTATTATCCGTAGTCACACGATAAAACTGCGCCGTGGGCTGATTGTGATACGTGCTCCATTCCGCGCCGCCGCTGAATGAAACTTGCGCGCCGCCGTCATCGCCCACGATCATGCGCGAGGGATCTTCGGGCGCGATCCACAAGTCGTGATGATCGCCGTGCGGCGTGTCGAGGTCCTCGTAAGTTTTGCCGCCGTCTTTCGAGCGCCAGAATTGCACGTTGAGCACGTAGACTTGATCCGCGTTTTTCGGATCGGCATAAATGCGCGTGTAGTACCATGCGCGTTGTCGCAGCTTGCGCTCGTCGTTCATCTTCACCCACTTCTCGCCGCCGTCGTCGGAACGAAACACGCCGCCCTCTTGCGCTTCAAGAATCGCCCACACGCGATTGGGATTCGCGGGCGAGACGGTCACGCCAATGATGCCAAGCGTGCCTTGGGGCAAACCTTCGTTGCGTGAAATATCTTTCCACGTATCGCCGCCGTCGGTAGATTTCCATAAGCTCGAGCCTTCGCCGCCGCTTTCCAGCACATAGGGCTTGCGCCGCACGCGCCACATCGTCGCGAAGAGAATGCGCGGATTGGTCGCGTCCATCGCAAGATCGACCGCGCCGACTTCGCTATTCACAAACAGAATGCGCTCCCAATTTGCGCCGCCGTCTTTGCTGCGATACACGCCGCGCTGCTCGTTCGGGCCAAAGAGATGGCCGAGCGCCGCGGCATAAACCAGCTCGGGATTTTTCGGATGAATGCGAATGCGCGGAATGTGGCGCGAATCCTTCAAGCCGATCGACTTCCACGTTTTGCCCGCGTCGCTGGATTTCCACATGCCGTAGCCGTGCGAGACATTGCCGCGCACGGTTTTCTCTCCGCCGCCGACGTAGATGACGTTCGGATCCCATTCACTCACGGCCACCGCGCCAATCGAGCCGCCGAAAAATTTATCGGAAACGCTCTCCCAACTTTGCCCGCCGTTCGTGCTCTTCCACACGCCGCCGCCCGTGCCACCGAAATAAAACGTCATGGGCTGCCCCACTACGCCTGTCACTGCCGCCGAACGTCCGCCGCGAAACGGCCCGATATTGCGATACTTCAATCCGCCGTAAAGCTTTTCATCAAACCCAAACGGCTTTTGCTGCGCAAGATTTGTTTGAACAAGCAAAAGAACGACGAATGCCGCACTACACCATATGCCTCGACGCCACACGCGCGCGACGACTTGTGACATGCCACTCCTCCTCTTTAGTCTCTTGAAAGTTCAAGCGTTGCCCAAAAAATCTTAGCCACAGATTCACACGGAAACACACAGAAGAAGATTTCTTTGATGCTGCTTCTTTTCAGAGAGTAATTCCGTGCTCTTTCGTGTGATTCGGCGGCGAT
>JABWAN010000244.1 GCA_013361015.1 Candidatus Zhuqueibacterota bacterium
CTGCTCAAAGCGTGTTATATTTTGTCGGATGCAGAAGGCCCCCATCTTGCGCAGAAGCATATCGTCATCTCGACGAGCGGATTGCTTCCCAAGATACGCCGGTTCATGGAAGAGGGGCACAAGTTTCGGTTGGCGATTTCATTAAATGCGAGCACGGATGAGGTTCGCAATCGTTTGATGCCGTTGAATCATAAATGGCCGATCGCAGATTTGCTGGCCGCGGCAAAAGAATATGCACTGGCTGCGAAGCAACTCGTCACATTTGAATACGTGTTGCTGGCGGAGGTGAATGATAGCACCGAGGATGCGTTGCGCCTCAAACGGTTGCTGCGCGACATTCCGTGCAAGTTGAATTTGATTCCATTCAACGCGATTGATGAAAATTTTCGCCGCCCGAGCGGTGAGCGTATCGAAGCTTTCTACAATCACCTGCGCGATTTGTCCGCGCCCGTGACGGTGCGATGGAGCAAAGGGGATGATATTGATGCCGCGTGCGGACAACTTTGGACGAAGGCGGAGCGGAAAAAACACGAGCTCGAATTCGTGTCCAACAGACCAACTCCAACACCCTCCCTATAATTCCGGCTGGAAGATTTTCCTTTCCCACACTCCTCCAACGATCGGCAGCAGCTTCTCGCTTCAGATCCGCACCAACAACTGCGTGCTCAGCCGCGAGGAGAACTGCGCTGATGAAGGCTCGCACTGCTGCAATAGGCTATTCCGCTAAGAAGGAGTAGCGGGCTGGAGCGCGTTTTTGATGGCGGAAACAAATTCAAAAATGCTCTTTCGTGCGGAAGCAAAATCGCGTGCCGTTGTAATGCGCTCAACAATTGCGCTGCCGATGATTACGCCTTCGCACAGGTGCGCCATGCTGCGCGCGGTTTCCGGTTGCGATACGCCGAACCCCACCAGCACCGGGTGCGTTACTTGTGCTTTCAAACGTTGCAGGAAACGCGTAGTCTCCGCGGGCAATTGCGCGCGTGCACCCGTAACACCTGTGACCGAAACCGCATACACAAAGCCGTGCGTCAAGGCATTGATGCGCGCAATACGTGCCGCCGAGGTATTCGGCGAAACGAGATGAATCAAATCCAACCCGGCGGCTGCGAGGTCGTTCTGCAAAATGTCGCTTTCTTCAAGAGGAAGATCTGGGATGATGAATCCACCTACGCCGGCTTCGCTTGCCGCAGCAATGACTTCTTGCCAGCCCATTTGCATGAAAGGATTCGCGTAGCCCATCAACAGCAGCGGCGTGGGATGTGCGCTGCAAAATTCTTTCGCGTATTGCAGGGCGTGCGAAAGGGTAACGCCGGCAGCGAGTGCCTTTTGCGAGGCCATTTGAATCGTTGGCCCGTCCGCAAGCGGATCGCTAAACGGCACGCCGAGTTCGATGAGATCCGCGCCGGCTTCCACCAACGTGTGGAGCAGCGGCAAAGTGGCTGCAGGCTCGGGATAGCCGGCGGTGAGAAAAATCGCAAGCAGCTTTTCACCGCGCGCGAGTTTGGCTTCGAGTTTTTGGCGAAGAGGCAACATGGTGTAATAGACGAAGGAGTGAATCAAACGCAAAATAAAATTCCGAAAGTTTTTTTGAGCTGCACACGGAACAAAAACAAACACTGAAAAGCCGGAAGCTTTTTCAGCGTGCGTTCTTGATCCGTGTGTTACCCGCCATGAATCTGGTTAATCAAATTAGAAATTCAAAACACTCGCGACCGTTTCCATATCCTTATCCCCTCTCCCCGAAAGGCAAACCACTACGGATTCGTCCACCGGCATTTTCGGTGCAAGCTGCATCGCGAAGGCCACGGCGTGTGCGCTTTCCAATGCCGGAATGATGCCTTCCGTGTGACTCAAAGCTTTCATGGCTTCGAGTGCTTCCACATCGGTGACGGAATTATATAGCACGCGTCCACTCTCTTTTAAGAACGCATGCTCCGGCCCCACACCAGGATAATCCAACCCCGCGGAGATGGAATGCACTGGACTAATTTGCCCGTCGCGAGTTTGCAAAAGGTACGTCAACATGCCGTGCAAAATACCGGGTGCGCCGTGACTCAATGTAGCTGCGTGATCGCCCTCGTTCGCACCGCGTCCGCCGGCTTCCACGCCGTAAAGTCGCACGTTGCTGTCATTCAAAAACGGAAAGAACATGCCCATCGCATTCGAGCCGCCGCCCACGCACGCAACCACGGCCTCGGGCAAACGTTGGCGCAATTGCAAATGCTGCTCGCGCGCTTCTTGCCCGAGTACGGCTTGAAAATCGCGCACGAGCATGGGATACGGATGCGGACCCACGACCGAGCCGATGCAATAAAACGTCGTCGCCACATTCGTCACCCAATCACGAATCGCTTCGTTGATCGCATCTTTCAAAGTGCGACTGCCCGTGTTCACGCTCACCACACGCGCGCCGAGAAGCTGCATGCGAAACACATTGAGCCGCTGCCGTGCGATATCTTCTTCACCCATGTACACGTGACATTCCATGCCGAACTTCGCCGCAACTGTTGCGGTCGCCACACCGTGCTGGCCCGCGCCGGTTTCCGCGATAATGCGGTGCTTGCCCATGCGCCGCGCGAGCAAGAGTTGCCCGAGGGCATTGTTGATCTTGTGCGAGCCGGTGTGATTCAAATCCTCGCGCTTGAGATAAATCTGCGCGCCGCCCAACTCACGACTCAAGCGATCCGCATGCGTAAGCGGATTAGGGCGGCCCGCGTAGGTTTTCAAAAAGTGCTCGAATTCGTTTTGAAAAGTCCGATCGCCGCGCGCGTGCGCATACTCGCGCTCCAATTCCTCGAGCGCAGGTATCAAGATCTCGGGAACGAATTTGCCACCGAACTTGCCGAACTTGCCGCGCGCATCAGGCCACGGGGAAAGCGGCGGCATTTGTAGGTTGCCAGTCACGACGAAATTCCTTCACTTGCTCGAAGAGTTGACGCAGCTTGTGAAGATCTTTAATGCCGGGCGCGGCCTCGACGCCACTGTTCACGTCGATCGCATACGGTTGCACGAAACGCACAGCCGCTTGCATATTTGCCGGATTCAAACCGCCGGCCAAGATGATGTTGCCAAATCTCTTTGCCGCGAGTGCAAGTTGCCAATCAAACGTTTTTCCGGTGCCACCGGGTTTGTCTTTCTCATAGGTATCCAACAAAAACGCGTGCGCGAGATTTTGAAAACCGGTCAAGCCTTCTAATGAAGATAGATCGCGCAAGCGCGCGACTTTGATTAAACGAGAAGAGGGAAACTGCGCCATTTCTCGCGCAGAATAGTCTCCATGAAACTGCAACGCGTGCAAACCAACTGCGCGGCGATGTATTTCAATCTCTTCAATTGAGTAATCGACAAACACGCCGACGCGCGCGACGTGCGCAGGCAATTGTTCTGCGATGATTGCCGCGGCTTGCAGCGAAATGTTGCGCGGACTTTTCGAATAGAAGATAAAGCCGACGGCGTCTGCGCCCAGCTCGCACGCGAGCAGCGCATCTTTAAGTCGTGTGAGACCGCAAATTTTTATGCGCAACATAGTCGCCTGAACTCCCGTAAAGCCTCGCCGGGGTCATTGGCTTGCATGAAGTGCGTGCCCACAAGCAGCGCGTGAACGCCTGCGGCTTTCATGCGCTGCACGTCGCTCTCTGTGCGCAGCCCGCTTTCAGCCACGAGGGTGATATCCTTACCTGCCCTCGGCGCGAGTTGCTCCGTGACGCGCAAATCAATTTCAAAAGTTTTGAGACTGCGATTATTGATGCCGATGATTTTTGCATCGACCGAAAGCGCCTGTTCCATCTCCTGCGCTTCGTGAACTTCCACGAGCGCGTACATGCCGAGTTCGTGCGTCACCTCGAGCAAGCGGTACAAATCGTCGTGCGACAACGCAGCGACGATCAACAAAATTGCATCCGCACCAAAGGCGCGCGCTTCATGAATTTGATAAGGCGAAATGATAAAATCTTTGCGCAGTAGCGGAACGTCCACAAACGGTCGAATGCGCTCGAGATATTGTAAAGAGCCTTGAAAAAACTCTTCGTCCGTCAACACGGAAATCGCCTCAGCGCCGGCTGCGACGTAGGACTGCGCGATTTGTAGAGGGTCGAATGACGGTCGCAACACACCGGCAGAGGGCGAGGCTTTTTTCATTTCAGCGATGACAGCTAGTCGATTCGCAATGCGCAACGCTTGCAACAAATCTAGCGGCGGCGCGAGATCGCGGCTCATGTGGCGCAACTCGATTTCAGGCGAACGCGCACGACGCTGCTCGATTTCTTGCCGCTTGTGTGCAAGGATTTTTTCGAGGAAGTTGGAAGACATTTCACGAACGATTCCATAGTATTTTTGATTCTGTTTCCTAAGTTGTCGCCGCTTGTTCAAGCAGCGCTCTTGAGAAAATTCATGACAACTTAGAGGCCAATATGAAACGCTTGCGTTACACCGTGCTTATCGAAAAAGACGAAGAGGGCGTCTACCTCGCTTCATGCCCCTCCCTGCCTGGATGCCACACACAAGGCGACACCTACGAAGAAGCTTTGGAAAATTTAAAAGACGCGCAAGTGTCTTGGGATGAGCTTGAGCAACATTTGTGATTCATCGCCATGCTAGACTCAAATCTTTTGAGTGAACGCGCGCAAAGCTTCGAGCTTTTTCAGCGCCGCACCGCTTGCCAAACTTTTTTGCGCGAGGGCCGTGCCTTCCTGTAATGAATCTGCGACGCCCGCGAGGTATAAACCTGCAGCGGCGTTCGCGATCACAATCTCCTGCCCATCACATTCTTCCCCAGTCAAAATACGCAGCGCGATTTGTGCGTTCGTCGTTGCATCGCCGCCCGTAGCATTGTCGCTCAACGTGCTCAAGCCAAAATCATCGGCAGTGATTTCATATTCGCGAATTGCACCGTTGCGCAATTCGGCGACGAACGTCGGCGCAGCGAGCGAGATTTCATCCATGCCCTCCGTGCTGTGCACAAGCATGATGTGCTCGGCTTCAAGTTGTAGCAACACCTCCGCGAGCAAGCGCAACAGCTTGCGATCATACACGCCGATGAGTTGGCGCCGCACGCCCGCAGGATTGGTAATCGGACCGAGAATGTTAAAAAAAGTGCGCACGCCCAACTCTCGGCGCGGCGCAACCGCGTGCTTCATGGCGGGATGCAACTTCGGCGCAAAGAGAAAAGCGACCCCAACGTCATCAAGACACTGGCCGAGTTGCTCGGCGTTCAATTCCACATTAACGCCCAACGCGTTGAGCACATCAGCGCTGCCGCATTGACTGGAGACTGCGCGATTGCCGTGCTTCGCAACCGGCACGCCCGCTCCCGCAACTACGAATGAGGCCACGGTGGAGATATTAAACGTCGCTTTCCCGTCGCCGCCGGTGCCCACGAGGTCGACGGCTTCTTTCGTGCGTGAAGACAAAACCTTTTCCGATTTGTCGCGCATACACGCGGCGAAACCCGCAATCTCTTCCGGCTGCTCGCCTTTCATGCGCAGGGCCACGAGCAACGCACCGATTTGCGCGGACGTGGCTTCACCGGTCATGATGGAGTTCATTGCGGCATAAGCTTCGGCGCGTGTCAAGTGCTCGCGCGCTAAGATTTTTTGCAAGGTGCCTTTTATCATGCTAGAAGCCCTTTTGTATTCGAGTGATCTCCGTTCCCTTATTGTCATCCTGTAAGGAAATTCCCTGGTGCTCGCGCCACGCTCATGTGCTTGAGGCTCTTCCGGGCACGAGGGAAGATTCTTCAGAATGACAGCGAGGAGAGAAGCGCTTTATGGATTCAGCAACCAGCATCAAGCCACGTAATACTGCATGAAGTTTCTCAGCAACTCTTTCCCGTGTTCCGTTAAGATTGATTCGGGATGGAATTGCACGCCGGCTAGGGAAAATTTTTCATGCGCGAGTCCCATAATGAAGCCGTTCTCCGTGCGCGCGGTGACGCGCAGACACGCGGGCAGACTCTCCGGTTCGACCACGAGCGAGTGATAGCGCGTAGCCTTGAAAGGATTTTTGAGTCCGTAAAATAGGCCTTCGTTGTTGTGATGAATACTCGAAGTTTTGCCGTGCATCAATTCCGAAGCGCGCACCACTTTGCCGCCGAAGGCTTGCGCAATGGCTTGATGTCCGAGGCACACGCCCAAAATCGGAATCTCGCCGGCAAACTCGCTTATCAACGCGAGCGTGAGGCCCGCGGAATCGGGATCGCCGGGGCCGGGGGAGATTACGATGGCGTGCGGGGCGCGCGCACGAATTTCTGCGAGCGTGATTTCATTGTTGCGCACCACGTCTAGCTCCGCGCCCAACTCGCCGAGGTATTGCACGAGGTTGTAGGTGAAGCTGTCGAAGTTGTCGATCATGAGAATGTTCATGCTGCCTCAGTCATTTTGAAAATATCATCTAGGTGGCGGGATGCCCTCGCTTTGAAGCCGCCTCGGGCGAAGAAATAAAAGTCCGGTAAACAAGCAAAGATGAAACGCAGGTGGAGCAGCGACACAACAAAAAAAGCTTTTGCCGGAAATCCTTTGTACTTCACGCAAATGCCCTCGCGTTGGAATGTTTTCTAGTGCGTCACACTCTTCTCGAAACAACTTTTGCTTTTGTTGGGTCGCTGCGCCACCGCAGTATCATCTTTGCTTGTTTATCTCACCTTTATCTTTGCAAGCGCGTTGACTTAAAGCGCTTCGCAGACTTCATCCCGCCGCCTCAAGCTGATTTTCAAAATTGATATCCTGCAAAGGAGCGCTTCGCGACCCGTTCAATATAGTTGTCATTCAGGAGGAATCTTTTTACTCACTGGAGACGCTACCGAGCACTTAAAAAGATTCCTTCTGAATGACAACAGAAGAAGAGTGCGGCGTAATCTGTTTTGCGCTTCAGCGTCATAATCCTTTTTCGGCCATGGCAATCGCGGCGCGCATCGCGTTGGATTTGTGAATCGTCTCCGCGTATTCCTTTTCCGGAATCGAATCCGCGACGATGCCGGCGCCGGCTTGAAAAGTGGCGAGGCCGTTTTGCACTTCGAGCGTGCGGATCGCGAGGCAGGTATCGAGGTTGCCGGAGAAATCTAGATAACCGACGGCGCCGGCATACCATGCGCGCGGCTCCGGCTCCAGCTCGGCGATGATCTCCATCGCGCGCACTTTGGGCGCGCCCGTGACGGTGCCCGCGGGAAAGCAAGCTTTGAATGCAGCAACGGCGTCCAGACCTGCGCGCAGCTTGCCGCGAATTTCAGAGACGATGTGCATGACGTGACTGTAGCGCTCGATGATCATGTTCTCCGTCACACGCACGCCGCCATAGTGCGCGACGCGACCGAGGTCGTTACGGCCCAAATCCATCAACATGACGTGCTCGGCGCGTTCTTTCTCGTCGGCCAGCAATTCTGCAGCGAGCCGTTGATCTTCTTCGACCGAATAACCGCGCGGCCGCGTTCCGGCAATCGGCCGCACGATGGCTTCA
>JABWAN010000245.1 GCA_013361015.1 Candidatus Zhuqueibacterota bacterium
CGCACCCGCGAACTCTTGCGCGAAATTCGTGAAATGAAAAATGTGAAGCTGGTGGGATTGCACAGCCACATCGGCTCACTCATCACCGAAATTGCGCCTTACAGCGAAGTCGGCAAAGTCATGGCAGCGCTCGCCAAAGAAGCCCTTGCCCTTGGCCACGAGCTGGATTATGTCGATGTCGGCGGCGGCCTCGGCGTGATTTATCAAAACGCGCTCGCAGTGCAAGCTGATACCGAACCTGGCGAGGGCATGGCGCTCTCGCCGCGTGCGGTTGGAGCGCAACTTTTGCCGCCGCTCGCGGGTTTGAATTGCGATCTCATCTTCGAGCCGGGGCGCGCGCTCGTGGCCACGAGCGGTGTGCTCATCACCCGCGTGCTTTATGTCAAACACAGCGGCGGAAAACGTTTTGTCGTGGTCGATGCGAGCATGACGGATTTGATTCGCCCCAGCTTGTACAATGCTTATCATCAAATCGTGCCCGTACATTTCAAAAACGCGGAGACCGAGAAATGCGAAATCGTCGGGCCGGTTTGTGAGTCCGGTGATTTTTTGGCGAAGGACAGAGAGTTGGAAAGAGTGCAGCGGGGAGACTTGCTCGCAGTCATGACCGCGGGCGCATATGGCTTTTCGCTCAGCTCGAATTACAACGCGCGGCCACGACCGGCAGAGGTGCTGGTAGATGGGAATGCATATCGCATTTCGCGCCCACGCCAAGCCGTGGAGCGCGTGTGGGAGTAATGTTTATCTCGCGTGCCCGGGGCCGATGATGTGCGCCTCGTAATAGCCCTTGTCGCGCACACGGTTCAAAACGTTCTTCGCAAGGCCGCGGCTGGGATATTGCCCAACGCAAACGTGCCACCTGCCATAAGCCCGGTCTACGAAGTTGTTGATGCGCAACATGCGCAGCTCGAACGAAAGCTGGTCTGCCGGCTCAATGCGATCAAAGCTGCCCACCACGACCGTATAACTTTTGTCGCCAAGCTGGCTGCGTTCGGCGGGC
Source organism: Candidatus Zhuqueibacterota bacterium (assembly GCA_013361015.1). Classification (GTDB taxonomy): domain Bacteria; phylum Zhuqueibacterota; class Zhuqueibacteria; order Zhuqueibacterales; family Zhuqueibacteraceae; genus JABWAN01. The sequence continues at coordinate 1,001 of JABWAN010000245.1, forward strand.
GGAATATAATCTTCAGCGTTGCGATCCGGCTCCGGCACACTTTCTTCTTCGCGCTTCGTGTCCTCCGGAGCTTCGCGTTTTTCTTCTTGCAGACCGTTCGAAACACCGTCGCGATTCGACGGCGGCGGGCCGCTGCGTTGCTCTGTACATGCACTTCCCAAAAAAAGGCTCGCCACCAATACGTTTTCCAGCCAATTCGAAATTCTCATATCTTCACGATTTGTTTTTTGCTTGAGTAGCAACTGCGAGCACCACCAATGTGACGACAATCAGCATTGCAACAATACCAGCCACATCAACGGAAGGCGGAGGCGGTTTCTTGATGTCCTTTTCCGTTTTAGGCATCGCAACATAGGCTTTCGGATAACCTCGGTCTTGTATGGCTTGCAGTTTGTCCTCTGCCTGCTTTTCGGTCCAATAGCGTCCGACGCTGACAACGTAAGAGCCATCAATCTGCGGCCAAATCATGTTATGAACGCGCTTTGCTCTCAACTCCGCTGAAAGAGCACACGCCCGGTCGTAGTCTTCCGCTTTGAACTCCTTGACGATGATGGTATATTCGTTTTGTGCGGGAGTTTCGCCCAACGTATACGTGGCGTGCTGATTCATGCAGCCGTGACTGGCTGGCGGGGATTGCGGACTTTCGCCCTGCCCTTTTCCGGGTTCGCCGATTTGAATGGTGCAATTCCATTGGCTGCCGAATCCCACCATAACCGCGAGTAGCGAGAGAATGAATCGGGGTTGTGCCTTCATTTGCATATTCTTGAGCTCTCCTTAGCCCTTGTGCTGAAATTTTGCGGGGCAAGTTAATCAAAAAAATTTTGGTTGGCAAGTTCTATCTCCAAAGGAGCGCGAATATGTTAGAGATTATCCGCATTCAGCAAGCCTTAGAAAGGCTGCGGCCGCTGCGTTTCGAGACGCCGTGCGTGCGCGCGCCGTGGCTGGAAGAAGCGGCAAACGGTCCGGTGTTCTGCAAGCTCGAAAATCTCCAGCGCACCGGCTCCTTCAAATTCCGCGGCGCGATGAATAGCTTGCTGCAACTCGATGCGCAGACGCTGGCAAAAGGGATCGTGACCGCCTCCGCGGGCAATCATGGTTTGGGCGTTGCGGTCGCGGCGCACATGCGCGGTTGTGCGGCAAAAATCTTTGTGCCGGAGAACATAGCTTCCGCGAAAAAACAAAAACTGCAGGCGCTGGGAGCGGAGCTTATCATCGCGGGCAGGGATTATGATGAAGCCGAGGCCGCAGCGCAAAGCCATGCGCAAGCCCATGCCCTGCCTTTCATCCACGCATTTGACGACGAGGAAGTAATCGCCGGGCAGGGAACAGTGGGGCTGGAAATCCTCGCGCAGCTTCCAAGCGCCGGAACGGTTATCGTTCCGGTCGGAGGTGGTGGATTGCTTGGCGGTGTAAGTTTGGCGGCCAAGTCTTTACCTTCCGCCACAAAAATATACGGCGTGCAAAGTGAAGCTTCTCCGGCCATGCACGCTGCGCTCGCGCAAGGTCGCGTCGTCGAAACTCCGATTGCAGAAACGATCGCAGACGGCCTTGCCGGACGCTTTGTTACGGAGAAGACTTTACGCTTGGCGCAAAAATACTGCGATGAAATGCTATTGGTGCGCGAACCAAACATTCGCGGCGCGATGCGCGAGTTGTACGTTCGTCACGGCTGGCGCGTCGAAGGCTCGGCCGCGGTTGGCATCGCCGCAATTTTGGAGGGCAAGGTCGATGCCGCCGGGCGTGAGTGTGCGGTGATTATTTCGGGAGGGAATATTGCGGAGGAAGTTTTTATAGAAGCGATACGATAACCCCAAACACCGTCATTCCGGAGGAATCTTTTGAGAACGGTAAAAGATCCTCATCCGAGAATGTTACCGAGCACTAGAAAAGATTCTTCCAGAATGACAGCCACAAAGGTTCGCGCAGTTTATGGCGCGCCCCTGCTCAAAATTCCACGCCCAGCGCAAAGCGCTGCACGTTCTCCAGCAAGCCGAAATCCGCATACGCATAATCGACGCGCAGCTTTGTGCTTGTGCCCCACAAGCGATATTGCAGGCCTGCGCCCATCGCCAAACCCTCTTCCGTGTCTTTGCGGAAAAGCGTGCCGTACCCGCCGCGCAGGAACAACGTTTCCGCGAAGGCCAATTCCGCGCCGCCATTGACGCTTTCCGTGTTGTCGTTGGGATGCAGCGCATCCAGGCCGACGCTCAAACGGAAGTTTTCATTTTTATAAAGCTCGGTGGCAACGCCCACACGAAAGGCCAAAGGCAGCGGGAAGCTCTCCGTTTCATATAGAGCATTCACAAACTCGACGTTGCCTTGATTGAGCGGATCGGGATCGTTGCTGAATTGGATGTCACGGCCATCGAGACGCATGTCGGAGCCGAAGTTGACGATGCTCGCGCCGAGACGAACGTTTTTAAACGGCGTGGTGAAAAGCGCGCCAATGTCGAGGGCGACCGCACCTGCGCTCATGTGCCAAATATTTTGGCGAATAAATTTCACGGAGCCGCCGATGGAAAAGCGATCGGTCAATTGGCGCGCAAAAGTTAATCCGATCGCAAGATCATTGGCGTTGAAAAGCTCGCCGGTACCTTCCGGGCGCTCGACCGTGCGCACCGCCTCTTCGGGCGTGCTCAGGCTGATCACATTCAAGCCCATGATGCCGACTTCGCCGAGATTGAATGCGATCGCGGCATAGTTGAAATTCATATCGGCCAGCCATTCGCTGTGCGCGAACATGGCGCCGACGCCGCGATGATGGCCAAGTCCGGCCGGGTTCCAGTGCATGGCGCTGAGGTCGCCTTCCATCGCCGCGAATGCACCGCCCATGGCCGCGCCGCGTGCATCCACACCGATCTTCAAAAATTGCGCGACCGTCGTGCCGGTTTTAGTGATGGTCTGCGTGTTATCCACTTGCGCGTGCAGCGACGAGAGAAAGAGCGCTGCGAGGAGCATTATCAAAACAGGAAATCTTGTTTGCATGTTATCGCTCTCTTTTCGTTTGATCGTCAACCTCGTCTCTTTGTCTTCCCCGACTTCATCAATCCAACACTCCACCAATCCATTACTCCGAGCGTTTATTTGATCACCGCGAGCCTGCCGATTTTCTGCCCGAGTGTTCCGGCATCGACGTGATAAATATAAACGCCGTACGCCACCGGAAAATTATCGCGCGTGGTTAAATCCCAAAAGGCTTGGCCGTTATCGATGGTGGCATTGTGCTCGATGACATCGACCAACTCACCGGTGACGGTGAAAATGCGAATGGTGCACTGCCTCGGAAGCAAATCGAAATAGAGGCGGCGCTGGCCGCGATCGCGCGGGTTCTGCAAATCGAGCGGCTCAATGGCATTGGTCACGACATAAGGATTGGGCACCACGCGAATCTTATCCAATTCGTTCACGGCGCGCCCTTCTTCAATCTTTGCAGCCTGCGTTTTGAAAGTATACACATCGGCTGAGTCAAAGGGGCGGTTCGTGGCGATGAAGTAAACATCGCCCGCGGTAGGCGCGACCGGGTTGTTCTGCGGCGCAGTAAAAATGAATTCCCACGTTTGCACGATACCTTGATCGCCTTTGAGCAAAATTGCGCGCTCATCCGGCGTCCACACGCTGTCGGCTTTCACCGTTTCCAAATAGACCATACGCAGCTTTTTGGGAATGCGGCCCTTCGTCACGTCCCACACTTCGATATTCGCTTTGATGTAGCCAAAACCGGGACGCGCGCTGCTATCCACGAGCGTATTAAAGAAGCGCACTTCATAATCCGCGCCTTCCTTGTTGCGATCCACTCCGTTAAACGGCTTGACGCTGGCCGCATAATTGGATTTGCTCGCCGAAGTCCAGCCTGTGCGGGTCAAATCCAAATCCAATGTCACATCTTTCGCATAGATGCGCATGCCGTCAAAAAACGGATTGCTTTCTTCCAACGCGAGCAGGCGACTGTCCTTCACGGCGAAATAGTTATACGTCGCACGCAAGGCCGTGCCCTCGGCAATCGCGCCGCCCGGAATGGCGCGCACGAGGCCTTCGCTGGCGAGCAACTCGTAGTCGGTATTGCGCGCAAAAGTGCGTGCTCCGTCCACGCTGGCGAGCGTAAAGGTGGAGTCATTGATATTGCGCTGCGCGAGCTTAACAAATTGATCGACACGCGCAGTTATGTTGTTGCTGACCGGTTTGCGGTCTTCCACCGAATAGCGCGTCGGGTTCGCGGCAAACGTCACGCGGAATTCATTGTCCTCCTCCAGCGCGCGCGGGTCTACAACTTCTACATGCAATGCTCCGGTCGAAACGCCGGCAGCATGCGCAATGCGATTCGCCTCGCCGTTATCCTGCAATTGGCCTGTACTATATCCGGCGCTGGGCGCGCGTGGAACCACACGCACAGTGTTGACGTCGAGTATGATTTCGTTGGTCTCCGGGTTGACGGTAATGTTCTTCGAACATTCGGTGGGTGGAATACTTTGCGTGACGTCGCCATTATCATACGAGACCACGGCATAGTAATAAGTTTGGCCGTTGACCACGTTGTTCGAATCCACAAATGCGTGGCGCAGCCCGGTGTTGTTGCCAAGATTGTATGCAATGCCGCGGCCGGCATAGGGCACGGCACTGAGGCCGCTGTACTCATTGGCCAAATCATAACGCGCCGCGGCGCCGCTCGCCGTTTTTAGCGGCTCGAACAAAAAGCGCGTGCCGTTCGCGTCGGTGATGACTTGTTGATCGAGAAAATTCGGATCGGTGCTGCGATAGATCACGTAGCCCTCAAAGTCGTTGCGCTCCGAAATGGGATCGAACGAGCTTTCCGCGACGTTATCCCAATACAGCGTCACTTTCTCATCGCCGGGCACGGCCGTCACCGTCGGCTTGTCCGGCGGCTTGGCGAATTGATAGTTGATCTCATAAATCTGCTGCGCCGTGAGCGCATTCAGCGTGAGGTCTTCGCGATCCTGGCCGACGAGCAGCGCGATGGAGAATCGCCGGATCGCACCCTTCGGCAGTTTCAGCGGGCCGGAGCCATAGAGAAAAACATAATCGCCCGCTTGTGAGGCATTCGCAGAATCGAATTTGTCGTGCTGCAAATAACTGCGATAAATGTATTCGTCCGCGGAAATCACATTTTGCCCGCCAAACGGCGGCGAGGCAAAACTGGTTAAACCGATTTGATCCGATTCGTCAAGGTCGGTGAATTCAAAATGCGGCTCGCCCGGCTCGCGAATATCGTAAGGATCGCCCGCGGTCGGCACGCCATCGCCTTCGCCGCGATCGCCGGTATTGGGCACGCCATCCACACCGACGTCATCTTTGTCCGGATTCCAATCGAGATCATTGTCGATCCCGTCGGTTTGGCTTTCGTCAACGATACCGTCTCTGTCATCATCCTCGCCATTCGTCGGGTCGCCGGGGCTTTCAAGAAATTTGTAGCCGAAGTAACCCGGTGGCCGGCCCGCGACATCGCTGCGGCCGTCCGCATCCCAACAATAAACCATATTGAGGCCGCGATCAAACGAGGAAAGATCATCGTCGAAATTGTTCGGGCCGCCGATATGTGGATCGCCCCACATGCCGAACGTGACGTTTTCCAAATCCTTGTCACTCTTGTTGGTGATTTTATAGATGAGGAAAATTATATCTTCCGCGAGCGGATTCGACCATTGATAATAGCGGAACTCGATTTCGAGGCCGAGGCCGCGACGCGTGGAATCGCTCGCGAAGGGATAGTATTGAAACTCTTTGTTGCGGCGATCATCGCACACGAAGATGGATTCGAGATCGGCGTTGCTTGCGCCCTGGCGCAGCGCGCCCGGCCACACATAGCGTTTGAGATTGGGATTGTACCATCCTTCGGGCCAGCTATCGGGCTTGCCGTCGCCGTCGCGATCGAGATCATTCACCGTCGGAATACGATTGCTGAGCACGTTGGCATACGGCACGCTGCCGTCATCGCTGGTCGCCAACGGTTCCCAGCCCCAAAACTCTTTGCCGTCTGGAGAAACTTCGCCGCCATTCGAAATCAAACCGTCGCTGATCACAATCGCCGCCCACGTGGTGTCGCCATTGGGTTTGATAATGGGGCGATCATTGGCGTCGCGCTTGATGTACGAATCGCGATGGCTGCGCGGCGGCACTTCGACTTCCGCGGCAATGAACGGCGCAAACTCATAGCCATAGCCGAGATTTTCCCACACAATGTCGGTGGTGCGATTGCCCGGGCTGGAAATTGAGCCGTAGTTCCAAATTTCCGTGGTGATCTTGTTGCCGTTGATGACGGCCTTTTGCCGCGGCGCGAGATTGTCATTCGCTGCCTGCGCTTTGCGCAGCATTTTCTCATGCAGTCTTTCGCGCCATTCATAGTAATCGCGATGCTCGGACGCACTCCAGTTTTTCTGCGGACCGCGCAGATACCATTGCAGCGAGCCGCGCTTGGGTTGTTCTTGT
>JABWAN010000246.1 GCA_013361015.1 Candidatus Zhuqueibacterota bacterium
GCCCGCGGCGCTCATGATTTCCCAAATCGTAACGCCGCGCATATCGCGCGAAGTCGGCATGAAGAGATCATAGCTGCCGGCTTTTCTTTCCACGAAGCCAAAGATGTTGTGCTGCGCAGGATTTTTGCCGGTCATGTAACTCGACCATGCGACGGAGGAGAGGCACGGATGCACAGAATTCATGCGGCGCAACGAACCGTGCTGTGTTAGCCTTTTGAAATTCGGAAAGCGGCCTTGGGCCATTTGTTGTTGCATGAAATTATAAGGCACACCGTCGATCGAGATAACGAAGACTCTTCCGTTTGATCTATGCTTGAACATCTTGCGTTGCTCTATCTAACCCAAAGAAATTTTGCACGAGGAACCTTCGGCCTGGTACCGAGCACTGAAAAAGATTCTTCCTGAATGACAAAATTAAAGAAGGTGGCGCTTCCTTGAATTATTCAACCTCATACTCAAGCTGCTGCAGCATCCCGCGCGCTTCGCGCTTCATCCCTTGCACCAACTCTGGCGGCAGCTTTTCATAATTTTTTAGACTCGGCTGAAAGCCTTTGCTCATCGAGGCGATTGGATCTTCGAGAAAGCCCGTGTCATGTTCTTGTTTGTGAAATTCGAGCACCTGCGGTTCCCACGGCTCACCGATAAATTCGAACAGCTTGCGCGCAATGGCTTCCGGCGAATGGACAAATGTCTCATAGCGCAGCGTGAACACCCGCGCGCGATGCGCTTGCTCGAATTGCAGCATCTTTTGGCATTGCGCGGACCAATAGCGCGCCGCGCCGAGGAACGGATCGCCGCACGCGTCTTGATGCGGCTTGGCCAGCTTGAAAACCTTGCGCGTGCCGATCGAGCACGCGACGTCCAAACCGTTGCGATAGATGAAAAGATATTTGCAGCTCGGGCCGTAGAGCTTTTCGATGAAGTCGAGGCAATCGACGTATTGCGGGCTTTTATCCGCCCAACGCGGCTTGTTGCGGCCAGCCGCATATGAGTTGAAGAAGTAATCCGACAACTCCCGCAGCTTGTATAGAACGTGATCAGCCTCGAAGCCTAAGCCACTCAAGCCGAGCAACGCAGTTTCGTCGCGCCACATTTCACTGAGCGGCAACAGAAAAACCGACTCGCGCGGCACGGCGATGCGCGAATGACTATCCAATACCAAGCGCAACAGTGTGGTGCCGGAGCGATGCACGCCGATGATGAAAATCGGCGGTGTCGCCGACGCAGCAGGTTGCGGCGTAACGAACACTCTTTGTTTGCCCGCAGTGCGCAACTTGCGTTGCACGCGCGCGACCAAGCCTAGTTTGTTTTTCGCTTCAGTAAAGGACAGTTCGTGTTTGGTGTTCGTGGTCATGAAAGAAAGTTACGGTTGAATCGCAGCATTTCGTTAGAGCGCCTCCCTCTAACATGTCATTCAGACGGAATCTTTTTATGCGCCGGAAATGCCGCCGAGTGTTTAAAGAGATTATTTCAGAATAACCGCGAGGCTTCGCGCTATGAAGTCATTGCAGCCGCTGCCAGCGCGGGCGCGAAGAGCGTTTGCTCGGACGCGTTTAAATGATTGTTCCAATCACCGACGGTGCCGCGACGAAAGAAGCTCTTTTGATCGGCCTCGCCGGATTTGCGGCCTTCCGACATTTTTTCGAACTTAAAAAATTCCATCGCGTCTTGTGCCCGGCTCGCCGGAATGTCAAAGCCCGCTTGTTGTAAGCACTGCGTGAGATACGGCGCGCCTTCGTTACGCAAGCGCTCGTAATGAATGGTCGCGTGCGTCAGCGCTTGCCAGGCTTGCACATGGCTTTGCCATTGTTTGACGAACCAGCGAATCTGCCAGCTTCTTCCCGCAAGGCCCAGCGCGCGGAAGAGAAACCGTTTGTTGCCTTTCTTCGCGCGATGCGTCAAGAAGTATGAATGGCTCACGAACACGTCGCGCGGGTCGCGTTGCAAGTAAATCACGCGGCCGTTTTGATGCGGCACTTCGTGCGGAAGTTTGTGCGTTTTGATTACGGCGTGCAGGCCTTGCGGCGCCGGCCAGCCATGATTGCCTGCCACCGCAGCACGCACCCAATCGCGCACCGGCACTGCGGAGAGGTCGTCAAAATCACGAAAGGGCAAATTCAAACAATACGAACACAAAAAATTGATCCACGTGTTGCCGCTGCGTGGATAGCCGACGAGCCAGAGCCCAGGTTTGTTTGCGAAATCGGTGAATTGCATTGAGAGATCGCTGTCAATCGTTAGAATTCTAGCGAAACTCCTCTTTTATGTCATTCTGAAAGAACCTTTTTGAGCACGCGGTACAACACTCATGCGAGCGGTGTTTCCAGTGCATAAAAAGATTCCGCCTGAACGCCAGGTCGTAGAGGAAGCGTTTTTATTTTCTCTGCCGATACAAGGTTTGATCGACCACGCCGATCATCTTTTCAACATTGAGCGTCTTGTCCAAAAACTCGTTGATGCGCCCGGCTTGTGCGGCGACGTTTTGCAGCACGTCGGCATACTCGACAAAGAGCACCGCAAAGTTCGACTGTTCTTCAAGCCACGCGAAGGTGCGTTCAAGATGGCGGCGGAAAAGTTCGGCTAATTTTTCATTGCTGACCACGTCCGTCGGTTGCCCGCGGCGCACGAGCATTTGCTTTTGCGAGGCCAGCGTCTCTTCGATTTTGCGGCGCATGAAAACCACGCGGTATTGATAGTTCGGCGGCAAATGCTTGAGCAGTTCGGAAATCATCTTGACGGCTTTGCCCTGCGCGCCCGGCAGCCAATCCTTGTCGCTTTCGATTTGCTTAACGCGCTCGAATTCGTAATAGCCCTTGGGGTTGTCCTCGTCCGCAGTGCGGAGATTATCCGTCACCACAGCCATGCCGCCGGCTTCGAGCATCTTCATCATCATGGAAGTGCCGGAGCGCGGCAAACCGGAAACAATAGTGATGAAACTGTTTTTCATATCGAGGCCGCCTTGTGCGAAGAGGATGAGTTCGAGGTGCGACGCTTGCGCTTCTTTTCGCCGTCCTTGCCGTAGTAGTAATAGTGATAGTAGTAGTAATAGCTGCCGTACAAGCTTTCGATCTGCACGCCGTTGAGCAGCGCGCCGAGAATGCGCGTGTTGACATTCTTCAGCAGCGTGAACGCGCGGAACGCGGCTTCGCGATCCGTTTGACCGGACTTCACCACGAGGATGACGCCATCGAGACGCGAACCGAGCACCGCCGCATCGGTCACGGCAATAATCGGCGGGCTATCGAAAAGCACAATGTCGTACATGGCTTTCAATTGCTCCAGAGTCCGGGTCATGGCGCTGGAGGCCAGCAACTCCGAAGGATTGGGTGGGAGAGTGCCGCATGGCATCACGAAAAGATTGTCAATCTCCGTAGTCTGCACGGCTTCTTCGATGGTCGCGCGGCCGACGAGCACATTGGAAAGGCCGATGCGGCGATCTACTTTGAAAATCGAGTGCAAAACCGGACGCCGCAAGTCGGAGTCAATCAACAAAACGCGGCTGCCCATTTGAGCCATCGTAATCGCGAGATTCGATACCGAAGTAGATTTGCCTTCGCCCGGGCCCGGACTCGTGACGAGCAGGGCCTTGAGGTCTTTGTCCAATTTCGTGTATTGCAAATTCGTGCGGAAAGTGCGATAGGCTTCGGAGATCGGCGATTTGGGTGCGAAGTGTGTGATCAAACGCGCGGCCATGACCTTGGCTTCGTTGGGATCAACCGCGCCGTTTTTGCCGTTCATGTGCCCGGGCAACATCTTCAAGCGTTTCATCGCCTCATCTTCTTTGATCACCGGAATTGAGCCGAGCACGGTTACACCGATCTTTTCGACGTCTTCGATCGAGCGCACGGTGTTGTCCATGAACTCGAACAAAAAGGTCAGACCAAAGCCGAGGCCGAGGCCGATCAACGCGCCGATAATGAGGTTCAATTTTTTCTTGGGGCGAATGGGAATGCTCGGCGCTTTGGCGGGATCGATGATACGCACTTGCCCGAGCTGGCCGACTTCGGTGATGCGTGATTCTTGATACTTCTCTTCCATCATTAAATAAATCTTCTCGTCCACCGTGGCGGCGCGTTCCAAACGCGCGAGCTGCAAACTTTTTTCCGGCAACGTTTCGAGTTGCTGGCTGTATTCCGCGACGATGCCCTTGAGCGCTTCGAGCTTGGGCTGCAAGGCCTGCAAATTGGCCTCCAGTTCGATCTTGCGCTGTATCAAAACCGAGCTGAGGCCGACGGGATCGAGCATGTCGACTTTGGCGAGCTTGACGATCTCTTCACGCAGTTGCTTGTTGAGCGCTTCGATCTGCGAGTCGTACTTCAGAAGCTGCGGATCATCTTCGCGATACACTCCTTGATTGATCAAGTTCGCCAAATAAAACGCGCGCTTGCCTTGCAGCTCGCCAATTTGCTTTTTCACGCCTTCGAAGTAGGGCGTGGCCGAGATATTCTGCAAGTCGATATTGCCCCTGCTCAAATCGAGCTGTTTATTGATGTAAGTCAAGCGCTGCTGATTGGAATTATATTCCGTCAGCGCCTCGTTGTAGAGTCCTTCGAACTCTGCAAGCTTCTTGATCAACTCTTCGGTCTCTTCGGACAACGCCACGACTTTTTCCGATTGCTTAAAATGTTTAAGCTCGTCTTCCGATTTGCCGAGTTGGTTCTTTATGGAGGAAAGCTGGTCTTCCAAAAAGTTTTTCACCAAACGCACCTCTTCCTGGCTGCTGAGGCGATTCTTTTCGCTATACGCCGTGGCGAGTGTGTTGGTGATGAACGTGGCCTCCTCCGGCGAGGCCGCGCTCACGCGAATTTCGATCATATCCGTGTCGCGAATGGGCGTGATGCTGATGCGGCCGCGCAAATCCTCGACGATATCATCGAAGGTGATTTCTTCTTTCGTCGTATCACGGGAGCCGAACCAACTCAGCATCCAATCGCCTGCATCTGCGAGCAGGCTCATGTTGTTTTCGGCATTGCGGTTGAGCAGCTCCAACTGGTCCGCAAACTCCGAAGTCTGCAAGCGTGTGATCACCGTCTCCGCCAAGCTGCGGCTATTGAGAATTTCCACCTGATTGTTAATCATGGTTTCTTTTTTCATGAAGCTGCCGATATCGAAAAGTTCGTGCTCCATGCCTTTCTCTTCGATCATGAGCTTGGCGGAGGCTTCGAATTCCGGCGTAGTGGTCCAGGTGAGGTAAACCGTGATCGCCATCACCACTAAAAACGAAGTGATAATGACCCAACGGCCGCGATAAAAAATTCGCATGTAGTCGTTGAACGAGACTTGTCGCTCGTTTAGCTCTTCCATGGTTGCAATTTCCGTTACTGATTATTCAAAAGTGAAAGACGAAGGGAGTGTCAGCCCAAGCTTTGCTCCCAAGGAATACTCACATTGGCCTTTGCGCGAACCCCGCACAAATAACGCATGTGCTAGGCGCAACGAACTGGCTGCGCCCGTAGTTCTGGCTCAGTCAAAGCTTCGCATGCACTCGCGCTTAATTGCGATTGTTCGCGACCGTGACCCAGAAATAAATCTGGCCGAAGACGGCGATCTTGGAAGCAAAATCGAGAACTTTGTTGACGGTGTTGAAAGCGGTGCCTTCCACTACGACAGTATCACCCGGCTGCAAATCCGGAATGAGATTCCGATCTCCGGTTTTGAGATACTTTTTAACATCAACCTTCAGCACGCGTGTCGACTGTGCATTTTGCTTGTCGGCAAGGTTGGTGCCAGGCGCGACTGGATGTTGATTCACTCCCCCGGCAGCAGCACCTTGTTTAGTGCTGGTCGTATGCAAAGCCGCTTCATTGGTGCGCACAACTTTGATGGCTTTGACTTTGGCTTGTTCGACCGGACCGCCGGCAAAGGAGAGCAGGGAGATAAGATCGGTATCGGTGGGCACCATGTACTGGCCGGGCTTGCGGACGAATCCCCAAATGTTCACACGCATGAGCAATTCGTCTTGATCACCGAGAAAATACTGTGCGCCACGATACGGCGTCGCGCCTTGAGGCTTGGTTTCTTCAACTTCGGCCTCTTGCGCAAAACTCGCAGTGGAAAGAAAAGAGGACACGACTGCGGGAAGGAGCAGCATTACTGCTCGCAGGATTAAACGAGACATTTTACACCCATAGATTGGTTATTCGTGGTGCTTCTCCCGTCCTTGAGAAAAGCAGATCAAACGTAAGCTACTATTCCGTGTAACTTCTCATTCGACGACGGCATTCGGGTCAACACGCACCTCCTGCAAATTCGGTTTGAGGTTGCGTGCTGGCATGAAAGCCTTCTCACACGAGATGTTCAGCAATTTATATAAAGGCAATCCGTAGCGATCGCGGAAAACGCGGGATAAATTTTTTGCCGCCACGCGAACAGTAAGTGCTTGGTTCACAGCCAATTTTTCTTATCTTTTCTGTAATTTGGATACCCAAAGTTGGTACAAGTTGAAGGGAGCACAAAAATGCAAAATAGCACGTGCAGGAATTTGTGGATCGTCTGGTTCGTGCTCACGCTCAATGTGAGCCTGAATGCCCAGATGAATTTTTCGGCGCGCGAGCGCTTGCAGGGTTACGCGATTTCGGGAGACACGACCTTCTTTGTTTTCGATGAGGCGCTCTATGGCGTGCAGCCGCAACGTGTGTTGCTTGAAGGTGAAATGCGCAGTTGGGATCATAATATGGAAGACCCAACGTGGCGCATGCAGCGCGCGAAGAATGATGCCAAACTTTGGATGCTCGCGCTGGCAAATCCGGCGTTCGCGCGCGTCAAACCGGGTGCGCAATTCAAATTCCGCATCAATGAGGGCATCTGGCTGGTGGTACCGGAGTCTGCACCGAATGAAAAAGGAGGCAATTTGATATTCGCGCATGAAGTCGTCCCGACGCAGGTGCGCGCGGAATTAGTGAGTGCGCGGCATGTGCGTGTGCTCATTACCGGCGAAAAGGTGAAACTCTCGCTGAATGCGCAAGATTATCGTTTGACATTGGCGGATGGCACGGCGCTTCCAATTGCTGCGGTGTTGCGCCTCAGCCCGAAGGAATTGCACCTTCGTCCAACACTGCCGCTCGACCTTAAGCGCGTGCATTTTCTCGAAGTGCTTCCACTGCAACAAAAGGTCGTGGCTTCGTTCGAAGGTTACTTCCGGCATTTGTATTCGAACAAAGAGCTCGGCGCGAACTATGACGCGCAGCAGCAGCATACCATGTTTCGAGTTTTTGCGCCGCGCGCCACCCAGGTCCGGCTTTTTCTCTATGATGCGCCCGCGGGCGAAGCATTCCAAACAGTCGAGATGAAACCGGATGAAGATGGTGTTTGGGAGAGTGCCGTTGCGGGCAATATGGAAGGCAAATATTATGATTTCACCGTGCACGGCGCGAACGATCCGGGGAACTACTTTTTTGAGCAACGTCCCGTGCATGTGAACGATCCTTACGCGCGTGT
>JABWAN010000247.1 GCA_013361015.1 Candidatus Zhuqueibacterota bacterium
GCATCGTCGTAGCGCGCGGCCAGTGCATAGGCAGACTGATAAAAACTCTCTGCATTTTGATATTGGGCGCGATCGAATATTCCTTCTCTTTGTTTGAGCAGGCCGAGGCTGGTGAGAAACCACGCCTGCGCTGCGAAGTCCTTCTCACGCCCGGCCTGTGCCAGTCCTTTCCGCAAAATTGCTGCGGCCTCGAGGTTGCGCCTCATTTGCAAAAGACAATCTGCCAAGAGTTGCAGCAGAGCCAGATTCTCGGGCGATTGCACCCACTGCTTTTGAAAGAACTCCAGAGCGTGCGCATAATCCTGATGATGATAACTCAACAAGGCCTTTGCGCTTTGGCGATCTTCCCGGCGCGGAATGGTTGCAGCAATCAGGGCTTGCGGATCAAGCCGAGCTCGATTGCGTTGGCAAAATTCGGTAAAGTCTTTAAGTAGAAGTAGGGATGGCGGCGCGACCACGAGCGCTCTGGTGAAAGCCGCGCGCGCAGATTCGATGCGCTCCTGTTTCACGAAAACTTTGGCGAGCATCCACGAGCCAAGGACGGCGTGTTGCGGAGTCTTGCTTATGCTATCAAAGAAGGCTTCAGCATGAGAAAGTTGATTCTGCCCAAAGTAGCATTCGAGCAGTCTGGCATACGCTGCTGCGCAGTTCGGATGACGGTGCAGAAAGAACTGCAAAGCCGCTAGGCGATTTTCAAGGGGTTGTGTTGCGAGAGAGTCGAGCAGTGCATTGTAATCTTCCTGCACGCGGCCGGCCTCTAGCGCATGCGGAGAGTTTGGAACCTCTCCGCACGCCGCGGAAAAAAAGCCTGAAAGCATGGGCAAAATGACGAAGCTGGAAAGCATGAGGCTGCGCCGCAACCACGCCTCATACCCACGCTTCGCCGCTTGCATCAAACAATGCGCGCTCTTGAGAGAAATGCACACAATGAGGAAAGCCCAACGGAGTAATGCTGATGCGCTTGCACCAGCTTCGATGTTGTCGTCCTCGTTCGATTAGTTCCTTGATATGAAGCTAAACTACGATTGCGTTGGCCGTCTCGAATCGGCGTTTGCTTTTGCCGTTCATGGGCGCATTACTGTTTGGCGCGAGCGAAATCTTCACTTCCATCGCATCTGCCACTTGCCTAGTCTCGACCTTCAGCCGGAAGTCATGAAACTCTTGATCCAGCAAAGCCAAATCGCCCCAACTGCCATCGCGTTTTGCGAGGATTGCGCTGAGTTCATGACTGACATCGCTCGAGCTGCTCGCCGCGCCATTGCTGTTCTGTCCGTTGACAGCCGCCAACGCTGGTGTGACGGGCTTGGGGCGCTTTTTCAGTTTGAACTCCGCCTCATAGAGATCATCGTCACCTGTGTTGGCACGGGCCACGCAGTTCTCCGCCGGTTCATTCCGACGACGCTGCGCCGGTTTCGCCAGTGTGATCGTCGTCTCCATTCCGTTTGCCCCTTCTCCGATGGCGTGGTTCAAAACCAAGCCGTAAAACTGCTGCGCAGGGATGGGCGTAAAATGCCAGCCACTGGAATACTCCGCCATGGTCGCGATCAACTCATGGCAAATCGCATCTTGGCTTGCAAGAGCAGCCTGCTCTTGCGCGCCCGTCTCCGACTCCGGTGTTACCGGTTTGGGGCGCTTGCGTAGCTTGAAGGCCACTGTGTAGATACTATCGTCCAAGTTCATGTGACAACTCCTTTCCCGATAAAATCTTTTATCTGAACGTTTCGTTCGCGCCACTGTTGGATGAGTCGTTCTGCTGCGTGGTAAAATTTGCTCTCGGGCCTGACGTTATAAAGCTCGACGAGCGCAGCTTCACGATGCCCGGCAAAGCCATAAGCCTGGCCGAGAAAATAGGAATCTCGATCATGACCATTGAGTCCATGCGAGGCGGCCACAACCTGCGCATTTTTCAAAAAGTGAATCGCCTCGTTCGCATGCTGTTTTCTCTCGGCAGCTTTCAGTTTAAATTGCCGGCTGCGCGACAGCGCATAATGCGTTGCGCCGCGATAAAAATAGTAGTCGTGCAACAAAGACATGTCTTCGCGCGTTGCTTCGCTCTGCCGCGTTTGCATTGCCGCGACAATCCCCGCCATCCTTTCAAAAGCAGCAACGGCATTCTTATAATCACACACCATGTAGTCATTGAAACCCTGGCTGAAATTCGCGGCGAAAGTTGCGCGCAAGGAATCCCGAGGAACTTCTGGCGAAAAACTGCGCAACCCGCTTTCCGGCTGATAGGGCACGGTGTGATCATACAAACCGCCGCCCGGCTCGATAACCGCGGGCAACACTCCCAAGAACAGTGCGAAGACCGCGGGCAGTGTGAAACGGTTTTGCAGAAGCAGTCCGGGAGTCCGTCGCAGACTTTTGAGTGGCGCCGGCTTTTCATACTCAAACGCGCAGATGGCAGCATCGACAAAGGAATGAGGTGGCAGACTTTTCGGAGCGACATGATGCACCACGTGTTGCAACAATTCCTTCGGAGTTTTCATGCGGACCTGCGCAAGCTCCGGAACTTCATCCAACACGGTGCGAGGCGCGGCTTGTCGCAATTTGGCGAGCAGCCGCTGATAAAAACTCGCGGAGGCAAGGAGCCCGCCAAACAATTGCCCCTTTTCTTCCTCTCCGAAATTCCCAGAGAGCATTTTCGCCAACAACGCTTCCACCGCAGCGAAGGTCGCGGGCGTTTCGGCCACAGAGTACGAAGCAAGGCCCGCGTCCGTGCGATTTTCGTCGAGCAATTTGAACAGCAAATCATAAGCAAAGTTATTTGCTCGAACCTCGGCAATGCCGGCGAGCATGCTGGAATCACATTCGCCGCGGACATAGGCGACAACCTGACTGTGCGGCAATTCGGGGCGGCTTGTCATATACAACTCCTCAACGGTCAACTGTCATTACGAACCAACCTTGCTTTGCAATTCCTCAGACTTGCGGCAATATTCTCGCATGACGTTGCAAAACTCTTCAAAGCAAGGATAGCATTCATTCAAATGTTGGAATACACGGGTACAACAGCCCTGGCCGAGATGGAGCTTTGGACAAATGCAGATGTGCGCGATGAAAAAATCTTCGTTGTTCAGCAGTAACGGGGCTTCACCTGAACACGAGTGCATTGGGAAAGAGCAGCATTCTATATATGAAGTAGAAGAATCCGATGTTCCTTCGTCGCGCCGGCCTTGCAGCTCAGTCTCGAGCACGGCCAGCGCTGGTCCCAATTTCAGCCCGGAGGCTTTTAGCTCCTCCAAGCGTACTCTCAACCCGGATAGCTCTGAAATACCTTCTTGATTCATAATGAATATGCCTTCCTCCGGCGAAAATCTCTCATCTCGAAAAAAAATTGCCTTTTCAGTAGAACAAAAAACTGCGCCAAGAATCAGCCCATTCGTAATAGTTAAGACCCGCCGAGACTCTTTTCCTTCACAAAAAAATAGCCAAACGTCTAGCCCCGAACCCTTTGGTTATCATTCCAAAGCTCGCCCGTGCGACGAGGAATCTTTTTCCGCCGGCATTCATGCAGTTTGGATTCTTCGTCGTTTTGTTCAAAGCGGGGCATTTCGAAATGACGAAAACGAACACTCGGATAGGCTTTTGGCTAAGATTCGCCGGCACTACTCCAGTCCGGACCGGCGTAAATAACCCCTCGAACGGTTGACCGACACTTCCGCATCATGCGGCTTAATATCGCGGAAGCACGGGAGCTGCGTAAGCGTCTGGCCTTTGAAATCGGCCCAAACATAAAGCAGGAAGAGATTGATGTCGCGCTCGAGATTGTGCTTCTTTTTCTTTTCCGAAGCACGGAGCGATTTGGTGAGGCTCTCGTAAAGCTCCCAGAGAAATTCATAATCATTCTTGCGGAGCTCTTTGAATGACTCAACTAGTTTTTCGAGTTCATCATCGGTCAAACGCTTATGCATGAGCGTTTCCATGTACCGATCGGCGGCATGCACACAAATGATGCCCAACCAGCCTTTGAATTTCTGCTCATCCCCGCGGTTTTGGAAGCTGCGCAGCGCTTGGCATTCGTCTTTGCAAAGATCCACAAGCACTTTGGAGATGACGTCGTTGACGATTTCGCTTTTTTGCAGTTGATAACGCGGAACACTCCAGCGCCAACGCGAGCAGCGATACACCACTTGGCGGTAGATAAATTCTCGATAGCGTTGGAAGAGTTCTTTCCAAGCGCGCTCCCACTCCGGCGAGGCGATATTTTTTGTGCAAAGGTCCAGCAATTCCGCGAGCGTGAGGAGGGCATAATCTCTCGGCATGGGTGAAGGTCTCCAATATGAGCACAGGGCGGATGGCGGCGCGTTCGGTCTCGCGGGTTAAGGCCGGATGAGAGGATGGAAGCAATGCCCGGTTGCGATGATGTGTTTGTGAAATTGGTGGGTCATTCTATATAAAGAATGTTAGAAAGTCAAGGCTCGTGCACTCAAAGGCGTATTGCCTCAGTTACGTGTGGGGTAGCGCCTCGCTCATCGGGCAAACAAGAGGTCTGCGCTACGTTTCCACCAATAGCTTGAGACAATTTGAGGATTCAAAAGGCGCAGGTGTTGTGTCTGGCAGTCAACACTGCGCAGGAATGGTCGGTGCAAGCCCGCTTCGGGCATTGCGACATCGTGTAAAGTCCGGCGCAGCCGGCGCCGGCCATTACGAGATCGTGTAACGCTCGGCACAAGCCGGCATCTTGGGTTACGGCGTCGCGTAAGGCGCGGCGCAAGCGCGTGCAGGAATTACAAAGCGCGGTAATCTCCGCAACAAGTCCATGCGGCGCATTACCGCGCGCTGCAAGCCCGCCACAAGTCCACGCCGGTTGTTACGCTGCGCCGTAACGCTCCGGGAAGCTTTTACCGCGCTTTCCGCAGCGGACTTGTTAGGCGGGCCGAGCTATGCTTCTCCGTAATTCCTCGGTTACGTGAGGTGTCGCATACAACTCACCGGGCAAACAAGAGGTCTACGCTAGGTTCCCACAAATATCTGAGGCATTACATGAACACCTCCACCCTCCTCCTCTCCGACTTCGGCACCTTCTGCGGCAAGCGCCAAGAGCGCATCGTTGTGCGCAAGAACGACGGCGAGGAGGAAGAATTTCCGCTCTTCCGCGTGCAGGAAATCATCATCGCCAAAGCCGGCGTCTCCCTCTCCAGCGACGTCATCGACGAGGCGGTGCAGCGCGGCATCAAGCTGACGTTCATCGACGGCACCGGACGGCCCTATGCCATGCTCACCTCGCCGTATCTCTCCGCGCCCGCTATTACTCGGCGCGCGCAGATTGCCGCGTTTCATAATCAACTCGGCGTGCGACTCGGCCGCACCGTCGTCGCCGGCAAGCTTGCCAATCAAGCCAACCTGCTCAAATATTTTGCCAAGAGTTTGCCCGAAAGCGAAAGCGCCAATCGTGAGCGCATACAAGCGCGCGCCGAAGCCATTCACATCACGCGCCACAAAGCCCGCCTCATCGACGCCGATAGAATCGACGACTGCCGCGACTCGCTTATGGGTCTCGAAGGCAGCGCCGGCAAAGAGTATTGGGCCGCCATCCAAATCATGCTCGGCAGCGAAGTCTTCCACGGCCGCGAGCATCGCGGCGCCACCGATGCGGCCAATGCCATGCTCAACTACGGCTACGGCATTCTCTATTCGAAAATCTGGGCCGCGCTCCTCTCTGCAGGTCTCGAACCCTTTGCCGGGTTTCTGCACGTCGACCGCCCTGGCAAACCCTCGCTCGTGCTCGACTTCATCGAAGAATTTCGCCAGCCCATTGTCGATCGCGCCGTGTTCGTGCTGCTCAATCGCGGCGCAAAAATCACGATGGAAAACAACCTGCTCTCCGCGGAAGCGCGAAAGCTCGTCGCCAAGCGCGTGCTCGAACGCTTGCAATCCGAAGCCGAATATGGCGGACAAAAATTGCAGCTCAACTCCATCATCCAAGCCCAAGCCCGTCGCCTCGCCCTCTTCTTTCGCGGCGAAAAAGCGTATCGGTGCTTTCGGTTTAAATGGTAAATTGGAGTGATGGAGTAGTGGAGTGTTGGATTGATGAAGCGGTGGCTCTCGCATCGCTCCACCACTCCATCAATCCACGACTCCAACACTCCAGAAATCCATCAATCCAATACGCCAATGCCCATCATCATTCCAAAAAACGAATCCCCGCTCTTCGTCATCTACGACGTCGAGGCCGATAAAATCCGCAACAAGATGCACGACACTTGCAAAGACTACGGCTTGCGGCCCGTGCAGTTTAGCGTCATGCTCGGCACGCTCACCGCCACGAAAACCAAAGAGCTTTTTGCCAAGCTCAAAACCCTGCTCGGCGAAAAGCCCGGCACCGTCCTCATCATTCCGGTGTGCCGCGAAGACTTCCGCAAAATCCTGCACACCGGCGAGCCCCTCGGCCTCGCGCACGTGCCCTTCGTGCACTTCGTTTAAAGGGCGTGATGGAAAGTTGCAGTTTTCGAGCGATGGAGTTTTGGAGCGATCGAGTTTTGGAGCGATGATTCCAAAATATTCCCCCCTTGAGGGGGGCCAGGGGGGTGTGTTCTTGCAGTGCCGCGCTGACAATAACAAATAAATCGCCCCGCAAAAATGTCATTCTGCAAGAACCAGTCTGTGTGAAAACATCCGGACTGTCATTGCGAGCGGAGCGAAGCAATCTCCAACTCCAATTTCCGCGAGCGCCGGGATTGCTTCGCCTTGCTCGCAATGACGTTTTCACACAGACTGAACCTTCCCTCGCGCTCGGCACAAGGCTCAACGCGAGCTTTGATTTCGAAACAAAGCGTTATTACGAACGGGCTGGAAATTCTTCTAAAAAAACCGATCAAAAGGGGATTGAATCCCCGGCACGCCGCAGTGACGGCAGCGGGCGGGTGTGCTTCAACCACTGACCCGATGAAAATTGGATTGAAACCACCCTCTCGCACGAGCAGCACGCAATGACCACCAATGACGAAGAATGACCAATGACCACGAATGGCCAACAACCCGCTACCAGCACCGAGCAACCAACAACCAGCCTTCTCTGGCTGCGCGCAACGGACCTCAAGCAATGGCTCTATTGCCCGCGCATCGTGTTTTATAACCAGTGCACGAGCCTCACCCCGCCGGCCACGCCCGCCATGCAAGCCGGCAGCGATCTGCACGACCGCGTCGAAACGCTCGAACGCCGCCGCAAGCTCAAGCCCTATCGTCTGGCCGAGGGCACGCGCCAATTCGAACTCCCGCTCAAATCGCGCCGGCACGCCCTCACCGGCAAACTCGACATGCTCATCACCACGCCCGAGGGCCGCTATCCCATCGACTTCAAGATGACGCGCGGCGAAGCCGGCGAGAACCATCGTTTGCAGCTCGCGGCCTATGCCCTCATGCTCGAAGAACAATTTGCTTGCGAAGTGCGCCTCGGTTTTATATACTTGCTCGCG
>JABWAN010000248.1 GCA_013361015.1 Candidatus Zhuqueibacterota bacterium
TTTGCTTTTTGAAGTCTGCGAAGCGCTTCAAGTCACCTCGGTGCACTAGCCCCCTCGGTAAACAAGCGGAGACGACACGCAAGAACGAGCAGCGACAAACCCAAAAAGCGCGAAGCAATACCGCAATGAAACGATCAATCGCGAGCCGCATTTCGTAACACTATGAGTACTGCAACAAACAAAACCGCTGGTCTCCAACGCTTGGGGCAGCATTGCGCGGTACTGCTAGGTTGCCTTGCAGTTTTCGCACACGGCCAGTCCGCGAAGCGTCCACCGGCGCCGCAATTCTCGCTTGCGCAATTGCGCTTCTCGCCCATCAATCCTGCGGCACGGCCGGCGGGATTGGGCGGCGCGTTCATCGGCGTGGCGAACGATGCCACGGCCGCGGCCATCAATCCGGCAGGCGTGGCATATTTGGCGCGGCCCGAAATCAGCATGAGCCAGGCGTGGGGCCGCAGCACGCGCGATTTTCCCGACCACGCGACTTCGGATAAAAGCGCGTCTTCTTTGCGCTTCAACGGCACACTGGTGAATATCATTTATCCCTTTAAAGGTTTTACTTTCGCCCTGTATCATCAGCTCGCTTTCCGTTCGCAATTCAAATTTGAGCGCGAACAGTTTCTAACCTTCGCAGCTTCTCGCCCGCTCACTTTGCACGAGCAACTCGGTGCCGCGGGAAATTTCCCGGGCCTGCGCAGCGAGTTTTTCTTTGAAGTTTGGCAAGACGCTTTCGTCATCGCCAAAACCCTCAAACGCCGTTTGCGTCTTGGCGCTGCGTTACGAAGTACACAACTTCGCCTCAATCTCCAAGAACATCATTACTTCGCGCCCGAGTTATGGCTGCAATCCGAGCCTAGTCCCCGCACCGTCGCACAGAAGCGCGCGAACGGATTGTATCGCATCTATCATGCGCAGCGCGATGAATTTCGCGCGGCGTGGAATATCGGCTTGTTGTACGAGTTGGATAAGCGGCTCACGTTGGGCGCGGTCTATCATCGGTTGCCAAGCTATACCATCGATCATTTGCGAACTTTGCCGGCGTATAGCTTGCCGGATCGCACCCCGAATGATGGCCGCGACGAGGCGTTGCAGTTTCCAGCCGAAGAAGTGCACACACCTTTCCAACTCGATTTGCCCGACAACTGGGGCCTCGGCCTGTCGTGGAAAGCCGGCGGCAACAATCTCGTTGCTCTCGATGTGGTCTTTCATCGCAGTCGCAGCTTGCTGCAAGGCGCTGCGCAAATACTTCCGCAAGACGATATCATGACGGAAACGGGCGAATACCTCGATCCGGATAATCGCGTTGATCTTGAGTCTGAGGAGCTATTTTCTGTGCATGCCGGCGTCGAGCATGTGTTGCTCTGGTCACAAGCGAAGATGCCGCTGCGCGTGGGAATTTATAACGAACCTGTTTTCGGCTTGCATGCGAGCGCGAACGATGCCAATCTTCGTCGAGAATATCCCAAGCCCGGTAAACGATGGCATCTGGCCGGCGGCACAGGCCTCATCATCAAAAATTTTCGTTTTGAAATGAGCCTCGATTTCGCAACCACGAGTGTGGAAGCAATCGGCTCCGCGGTGGTGAGCTTTTAAATGAACACAACTAGCACGAACAATCCTTTCGTGGTGGGGCAGTGGGTGCGCGGCGAGAAATTCTTTGGCCGCGCAGAGATCATTGCGGAACTGCTCTTCGGGCCGCGCCAGGCCGTGTGGGTGGCGGCGCTGCGGCGCATGGGCAAAACCTCTTTGTTGCGCGAGGTCGAGCGCCGCGTTCTACAAAATGCGGAGAGCAATTTCCTTGCGCTTTATTGGGATCTCGAAGGCGCGATCGACGATATTACTTTGCGCGAGAGCTTGCTAGCCGCGGTGGAGGAATCGGCGAGCGGACTGCGCGTGGAAACGAGTTGGGAAAATCTTTCCACACCCGAGGTCTTGCGCAAAATTCAACAAAAAGCAAAATCGCGGCAACGCGCGGTGCTTTTGCTTTGTGATGAAGCCGAGGCGCTGCTCACCGTGGCACAGAACGATTCGCATTTGCTCGCGCGTTTGCGCCGCGCCCTGCAAAGCGAAAACGTGCGCTGCGTGCTCACTGCCACGCGCCGCCTCACAGTACTGGAAACGTTCGACGAAGCCGGCACTTCTCCTTTTCTGCAAGGCTTCGTGCCGCCGCTTTATCTCCCGCCTTTGCGTGAAACGGAAATTCAACCATTGCTCGCGCAAGCGGGCTTCTCTCTCGAAACCCGGAAAGAATTGTTCCAACGCAGCGGCGGCCACCCTTTTCTGTTGCAACTGCTTGCCAAGCGCACGCTCGAATACGGCGACCTTGCCGGGGCGTATCAACATTTGCAGCACGATGAAACGCTGCACAATTTTTTTACGGTGGATTTTAACACGCTGCAGCCAACGGAAAAGTCGCTGCTGCAGCAATGCGCACAGGGCGACGGCCTCAGCTTGCGGGGCACAAGCAACACCGAGGCGCGTGTCGCTCTGCAAACTTTGCTCGCGTTGGGCTTGCTCGCCGAGCAAAACGACCATTTGCGCGTGCGCCTGCCGCTATTTCAAGATTGGCTGCAGCGCCAATCACCGCCACAAGCCGCGCAGAAAACCATTTTCCATTCGGAAGAATTGAAACCCGGAGAGCGCGTGGGACCATACGAGATTTTGCACGAGATCGCGCGCGGGGGCATGGGCATCGTCTATTGCGCGCGCGACGTGCATTTGCAGCGCCTGGCAGCCGTGAAGGTTTTGCACGCAGAATTGCTCGGTGACGAGCAGCATCGCGCGCGTTTTCTTTCGGAGGCGCGTGCGGCGGCGCAATTTCAGCATCCGCACGTGGCCACGATTTATGCGATCGAGTTCAAGGGCGAAACGCCGTGTTTGTGCATGGAGCACGTCGAGGGTCAACGTTTGGAGCAATGGGCCAAGCAAGCGCACCTCACTTTCGCACAGAAGCTCACGCTCGCGCAGCAGATTGCCTCGGCACTCGCTGCAGCGCACGCCGCCGGCCTCATCCATCGCGATCTCAAGCCAAGCAACATTATGGTGCGCAAAGACGGCATGGCCAAGTTACTCGATTTCGGCATCGCGCGCAGACTTACCGCGGCGACGCGGCTGACCCGCACCGGCCAAATGCTCGGCACGCTCGCATATATGTCGCCGGAACAAGCGAGCAACTTGGAAGCAGATGCGCGCAGCGACGTCTTTTCATTCGGCGTCGTGCTCTATGAACTCTTTACGGGCAAACCGGCCTTTACCGCGGAGAATGAATTGGCGCTCGCGTACAGCATCATCAATGAAAATCCTCCCCCACCGGATGCAGAAAATCCGGCATTGCCGCATGCGCTAGCGGAATTGCTCATGTCCATGCTAGCGAAGCCACCGCAAAAACGGCCAGCCAACGGCCAGGCCGTGTCAAAAATTTTGGAAGAGTTGATCGAGCTACTGTGAAAGCCTTTGCGGGAGTTTTTTAGAAGAGGGGTTCGACGAATTTGGAATGCAAGAGCCGCTTGCACAACTCAAAGGCTCAAAATCATAAAAGGGAAAATCGCTTCAGTCTTTCTTCAATAAGAAATTCATGCCGACTCCCGCAATGATGAACATCCCGCCAACGACAATGCGCCAATTCACTTCCTCATTGTTAACCGCGGCGCCCAACGAAACCGCGAGCAATGGCGTGACCAGCATGATCAGCATGGACTTGGTTACTGCGATCTTTTTGATCAACCAGAAGTAGAGCAAAAAGCCGGCACACGAACCGACGAGCGCGAGATACAAAAGACAGAACCATGCCAACGGTGTCCATGTAAAGCGCAAGGGGTTGCCCTCGGTCGCAAGGCCGAGTCCGAGCAGAATCGGGAAGCCAAAACTCATTTGCCCCGCTGCCAACACAAAGGTGTTGATGCTCTGTCCGTGCACTTTGATAAGCACGTTGCAATAAGCAATCGCGGCGCCGCCGAGCAAGATGCCGAAAGTAGCAATCGGTGCGAGCGCGCTTTTCAACTGCACTTGGTTGATAAAGATTAACGTCAACCCGGCGAGACCGAGTATCACTCCCATCAATTTTGGCCAAGTGATGCGTTCCGAAGGCAACAAACGATGCGCGAAGCCCATGCCGATCAGGGGGATCGTGGCATGCAGCAAAGAAGCCAAGCCGGAAGAAATGTGCTGCTCGCCCCAAAACAACAAGCCGTAATTCACCGCCACGCCGAGCACACCGACCACAACCAAGAGCTGCCATTCATTGCGCGCACGCGGCAAGCTCATTCCGCGCAGGAAAATAATTGCAATGAGTATCGAAGCGGAAATCAGAAAACGCAGGCCGGCATAGGTAAGCGGCGGCAAATCTTGCAAGCCGATTTTAATCACCAGCCATGTTGATCCCCAAATCACGCAAAGCGACAACCACGCAAAGATGATTGCGATTCTATTTTTGATTTCGATGGTCACTAATAACTCCTCTTGGATTGTTGGAGTAATGGAGTGGTGGAGTAATGTTTTACTGCCAACTCCGTAACCCGAGCCAAAACCAAAATCTTCGGACACAGATCAAAGCTGATTCTCACTGATTTTGTCTGTGACGATCTGTGGAAATCCGCGTCGAAAGTATTTGCCGAATCCATCACTCAAGAAATCCAACACTCCAATAATCCATTGCTCCACCACGCCATCGCTCCAACCTTAACATTCGATCACATTCACCGCAAGGCCGCCTTGCGAAGTTTCTTTGTAGTGGCTCTTCATGTCAATGCCGGTTTGGCGCATGGTGGCGATGACTTGATCGAGCGAGACTTTGTGCAGGCCGTCACTTTTCATGGCCATGCGGCTGGCATTAATGGCTTTCACTGCGCCCATGGCGTTACGTTCAATGCACGGAATCTGCACCAGCCCCATCACCGGATCGCACGTCAAACCGAGATTGTGTTCCATGCCGATCTCTGCGGCGTTTTCGATCTGCTCGTTCGAGCCTTCGAGCGCGGCCACTAAACCCGCCGCAGCCATCGAGCATGCGACGCCGACTTCGCCTTGGCAACCAACCTCGGCGCCGGAAATCGAGGCGTTCTCTTTGTAAAGCTTGCCGATTGCGCCCGCCACGAGAAAAAAACGAATGATGCCTTCTTCCGTGGGATTACCAGAGAAACGCTCGTAATAATGAAGCACCGCGGGAATGATTCCCGCCGCGCCATTCGTGGGCGCAGTGACGACACGGCCGCCCGCAGCATTTTCTTCATTCACGGCGAGCGCGTAGAGATTGACCCAGTCCATTATCGTGAGCGGGTCGCGCAACGCGCGCTCGGGTTGTGAAATCAATTCGCGATAGAGCAGTGGCGCGCGGCGGCGCACTTGTAATCCGCCAGGCAATAAGCCTTCCTGGGTTAAGCCGCGCTGCACGCAGCTTTGCATCACGTTCCAAATTTTGAGCAACCCCGTGCGAATCTCCGCTTCTGAGCGCCAGCATTTTTCATTTTCCAACTCAAGCTGTGCGAGACGCAAGCCGTGTTCACGCGCGAGGCGCAACAATTCCGCTCCGCTTTGAAAGGGAAAAGGAATCGTGTTGCCGTTGCGTGCAGATTGCGCATCGGGGGTTTCGTTCTCTTGCACCACGAAGCCGCCGCCAACGGAGTAATAAACTTGTTGCGCAAGCGGACGCGAATCCACATCAATAGCAGAGAAGCGCATGCCGTTCGGATGCAGCGGCAGCGATTGCGTATAGTGAAAAATAAAATGATGCTCGCGCAGAAATGAAATGCGCTGGATTTGCGCGAGCACAAGCGCTTTCGTGTCGTTGATTTCAGCCAGGAGCGTGTCAATAAGATCGGGATTGATCTCCTCCGGCTTCTCGCCGGCGAGTCCGAGCATAATCGCGCGATCGGTGCCGTGCCCTTTGCCCGTGAGCGCGAGCGAGCCGAACAATTCCACAATGACAGAAGAAGTTTGCAATAATGTTCCATCATTGCGCAGCTTCTCCACGAAGGTGCGCGCAGCTTTCATGGGGCCGACGGTGTGCGAGCTGGAAGGCCCGATGCCGATTTTGAAGAGATCGAAAACGCTGATGTGGGAGGACATGGAGTGTGAGACAATCCTTTGCCGGGCAGTAGCTTTTTAGATCCCCAACTTAGAAGGATTTTGCACATTGTCAAGCTGCGCGCCGAAGTCTTTATGAGCCACATGGCTTTTCAAAGCTTTTTTCGCTATCTTATGCCAATGAGAGATTTTTAGAATTGCTTTCGTGTGCAAAACAACTTTGCCTGATTTGAACAACTTGTGGCGTGAGGGCAATATGTCAGAAGAACATGTGCAGTACGATTTCGACTACGTCGTCATCGGCTCGGGCTTTGGCGGGTCGGTATCGGCGTTGCGGCTTTCGGAAAAGGGCTACAAAGTTTTGGTGCTGGAAAAAGGCAAATGGCTCACGGCGAGAGATTTTCCGAAGACGAATTGGAACCTGAAAAAATGGTTGTGGCTGCCAGCGCTGCGCTTCTACGGATTGTTCAAGCTCACGTTCTTTCGTCACGTGGCTGTGCTCTCCGGCGTGGGCGTGGGCGGCGGCTCGCTGGTTTATGCGAATACTCTGCCCGTGCCGAAAGCAAAATTCTTTCAAGCGGAAACGTGGGCGCATTTGGCGGATTGGGAGAGCGAGCTTGCGCCTTTCTATCAAACCGCGCTTACGATGATGGGCGCAACACCGAATCCGCGTTTGGAAGCTGGCGATTTGGCGCTGCAGCAATTGGCAAAGGACATCGGCAAAGCCGAGCACTTCCAACCCACGAACGTGGCGGTGTATTTCGGCAAACCGGGCGTGACTGAACCCGATCCCTATTTCAATGGTCAAGGTCCGGCGCGCACGGGCTGCAATTTTTGCGGCGGCTGCATGCTCGGCTGCCGTTTCAATTCCAAAAATACGCTCGACAAAAACTATCTCTACTTCGCGCAGAAGAATGGCGCGCGCGTGCAAGCGGAGACGGAGGTTTACGATGTAATGCCTTTGGCAACATCCAACGGCACACACGGATATCGCATCAAGTGGCGCGCTGCAACTGCGCTGCATGAAACTCGAGGCGAATACACGACGCGCGGCGTGATCTTCGCCGGCGGTGTGATGGGCACCGTGCCGTTGCTGTTACAATTGCAGCGCACTTCATTGCCGCACCTTTCCGAAAAAGTGGGCGCAGGCATTCGCACGAACTCGGAGAGTTTGATCGGCGTGACCACTTTTGATAAGCAAAAAGTCTTTTCGGAGGGCGTTGCAATTGGCTCGATCTTGCACACGGACGAGCACAGCCATTTGGAACCGGTGCGCTATTCGGCCGGTTCAGGCGTGTGGCGTTTGTTGATGTCGCCGCTCGTGCAAGGCCGGAATGCACTGGTTAGAATTGCAAACGTGCTCGGCGATCTTATC
>JABWAN010000249.1 GCA_013361015.1 Candidatus Zhuqueibacterota bacterium
GTCACCAGCATGAAGACGATTTACATCGATCGCACTCGCCGCAAAGATGTTGTACGCGTGCATCGCCTATTGGACGAAGCGCTCGCAGATGGTGAAGGCATCGTAGTGTTTCCCGAGGGCACAAGCTCGGTCGGCGCGCACGTGCTTCCGTTCAAACCCTCGCTCTTGGAATTGGCCGTGCAACGCCAACAACCGGTCGCATACGCCAGTATCGGTTATCGCACACCGGCTGCAGAAGTGCCGGCCCATCTTTCGGTGTGTTGGTGGGCCGATATGACGTTTGGCGCGCACCTCTTCAATCTGCTGAAACTCGCGAGCTTTCAGGCCTCGCTCGTTTTTGGCGAGACGACAGTGCTCGAAAGCGACCGCAAAGCACTCGCGGATAAATTACACGCACTGATTTCGAAACAATTCAACCCCGTCGTTAAAATGGAAGAACTATGAAGAAATACCGTGAAAGTCTCATTGACGACAATATCGGTTATTTACAACAAGCATTGACGCTACTGCAGCAGATGAATGACGATTTATATGGCAAGATCATTCCACTAGCCTTCGGCAGCGGCGTGGGACAACATCTGCGCCATTGTTTGGATCATTATGAAAGCTTTCTCGCGGGCTGGCAAACCGGCAAAATCGATTATGATGCACGTACACGCGACACGCGCATTGAAACCGATCGGCAATATGCTCTCGCTCACATTGCCACGATCATTGCAGCGCTGCGCCAGCTCGAAGAAAAAGACGAAGACCGGCAGGTGGAAGTGAAGCAGGACAGCAGCCCCGCTCATGAAACGGCGCCCGCATGGAGCGCCACTACCGTGCGGCGCGAATTGCAGTTTCTCGTGAGCCACACCGTGCATCATTACGCGCTTATTGCCATGATCTTGCGCTTGCACGGCTTCGAACCCCATCCGGATTTTGGCGTCGCGCCTTCCACACTCAAACATCGCCAAGCATTGCAAGCATGTGCACAGTAACCTGGCTGCAACGTCACGAGGGCTATGAAGTTTTCTGCAATCGCGACGAGCTAAAAACACGCAAGCCGGCATTGCCGCCGCGCCTCGCAGAATGCAATGGCGTGCGTTATCTCGCACCCATCGACAATGATGGCGGCGGCTCATGGCTGGGAGTGAATGAGTTCGGAGTGTCATTGTGTTTGGTGAATCACTATCCGAATGCGAATGGCTCCGCCCACGTGCATGATAAGAAGATTCCCCCCTTGAGGGAGGCCAGGGGGGTGTTGCTAGATCATCAAACGACCTCGCAATTAAACGGTGCTGTTGCGCCGCACAACACCCCCCTAAACCCCCTCAAGGGGGGAATTAAAACTCCCTTCACCGGGGGAATTTCAAAGGATGAAAAATTTCGCAGTCGCGGCTTGCTGCTCACCAGCTTGATGGATTGCGTTTCAACGGACATATTCGCGCAGCGTTTGTGCCATGAAGCGCTCGAACAATATCGGCCCTTCATATTGCTCGCATTTGATTTGAATGATTACTTTTTCATAGCACAATGGGACGGTCTGACATTGCAACGCCGGCAACTCAAACAAACCGACCTGCCCGTGACCTCTTCCTCCTTCGCTACGGAAGACGTTGTCTCCGCTCGCAAAGAATATTTTGCCACGCTCGCGCAGTTTCCAAGGAAGATTGATAATACGTCGTTCCCAGACTTTCATCGCAGCCATATTCCGGAGCGCGGCGCTTATTCGGTTTGCATGCATCGCGACGACGCGGAGACGGTGAGCTTCAGCCACGTTCATGTTACAAATGCTGAAGTCGCGTTTCGATATTTTTCTGCTGCGCCCTGCACAGTCACAGAGCCAGAGTGTTTGCGCTTGCGCATTACGCAAGCTGCACCTGTCGACAGCTTTTCTGTAAAATGAGCAAAACTCTTTTCATCCTTTATCTCATTCTCCTCGCGCTCTCTCATCTCGTGCGCTGGCAGAGTCCCACTGCCCGTCCGCGCCCGAATCAACGCACCGCTACCCTCAAAGCCGTTAAAGCCGGCGAAGTTCGTGGTGATACCATCCAACTCGCCTTTCGCGATTTGCAGCCGGAGGGCCACGAGAATCCGCCGGTCGTGCTGCTGTTGCACGGCACCCCGGTGGCTTCGGAAACCTTCAATGCGGCAGCGCCGTTTCTCGCCAAAACTTGCCGCGTCATCCTTCCCGATCTGCCCGGTTTTCGCGGCTCCACGTGGAATATTCCGGATTACTCCGTGCGTGCGCATGCTTCCTATCTGCTTCAGCTGCTCGAGCAATTGCAGATCGAGCGCGTCCACATTGTCGGTTACAGCATGGGAGGGGGAGTGGGATTGGAATTGATCTCGCAAGCGCCGCAGCGCGTGCAATCACTCTGTCTGCTGTCCTCCATTGGCGTGCAAGAGTTGGAGCTGTTCGGCAATTATCAACTCAATCATTTGATTCACGGTGTGCAGCTTGCCGGTTTGTGGCTGCTGCAGGAAGGCTTTCCGCATTTTGGTTACATGGATGATGCTTATCTCAACGTTGCGTATGCGCGCAATTTTTATGATACCGATCAACGCCCGCTGCGAAAAGTTTTGCAAAGCTACGGCGGCCCGGCGCTTATCATTCACGGAAAAGATGACGGCCTTGTGCCCGTGGCCGCAGCATGGGAGCACGAACGCCTCTTGCCGCAAAGTGAAATGCGACTCTATGAAAGCGGCGGCCACGGCTTAATCTTTAGCGAACCGCAAGAGATCATGCAGGTAATCGATGCCTTCGTGCAGAAAGCCGAGCATGGGCATGCGCTCACCCGCGCGCAGGCGGAGGCGCAAAAAGTCGCGCGCAGCCTCGCACCATTTGATCCGAATACCATCCCGAAGCCGCACGGCCTCACCCTCTTTGTGCTCGTGCTCTTGCTCGCCTTTGCCACGCTGGTAAGCGAGGATTTGACCTGCATTGGCGCGGGTTTGCTCGTGGCCCAAGGCACGATGAGTTTTCTCTCTGCAACGTTGGCTTGTCTGTTCGGCATCTATTTGGGCGATTTGCTTCTGTATCTTGCAGGCAGATATTTGCGGGAGCCTGTACTAACACGCGCACCGTTTACGTGGATCATCAAACCGGAAGCGCTCACGCAAGGCGAGCAATGGTTCGAACGCGAAGGCGCGAAAGCGATCCTGCTCAGTCGCTTCCTGCCCGGCAGCCGCTTGCCCACGTATGTTGCGGCCGGTCTGATGGGGGCGAGTTTTTGGAAGTTTGCATTTTACTTTTTGATCGCCGCCGCGGTGTGGACGCCGCTCTTGGTGGGTTTGGCAACCCTGTTGGGAAGTCAAATGATGGACTATCTCGCCGCTTATTCGAAGTATGCTTTGCTCACGTTCATCATTTTCGTGCTCGGCTTTTGGCTCATTCTCAAACTCATTCTGCCGCTGTTCAGTTTTCGCGGGCGGAGATTGTTGCTCTCTGCGTGGCGACGCAAAACCCGTTGGGAGTTTTGGCCGATGTGGATGTTTTATCCACCCGTCATTCTCTATGTGCTCTATTTGGCGATCAAGCATCGCTCGCTCACACTCTTCACCGTAACCAATCCCGGCATCTATGCGAGCGGTTTCATCGGCGAATCAAAAGCAGAAATATTACGCAATCTCTCTGCAGCAGATGGGTACGTCGCGCGACACGTGCTGCTCGAGTCGCCAAGCTTCGAACAACGCGTGACCGAAGTCCGCCGCTTTATGTCCGACCACAAACTTTCCTTCCCAATCGTGCTCAAGCCGAATGCCGGGCAGCGCGGCGAAGGTGTGGCTATCATTCGCTCGGATGCACAGCTCGAAGGCTATCTGCGCCAGGCCGATCATGCGGTCATCGCACAGGAGTATGCCAACGGTCATGAGTTCGGCGTGTTCTATTATCGCTATCCGTCGCAAACGGAAGGAGACCTTTATGCGATCACGGACAAACGCTTTCCTGCCGTCCTCGGCAACGGCAAAAGCACGCTGGAAGAATTGATACTCAAAGACGAACGCGCGGTGTGCATGGCGTCATTCTATTTAAACAAACACAAAGAACGCCTCTACGAAATTCCGAAAGAAGGGGAAACCGTGCAACTCGTCGAGATCGGCACGCATTGCCGCGGCGCCATGTTTCTGGAGGGGGAGGAAGTAAAGACCCCGGAGCTGCGCGCGGCGCTTGATCACATCAGCAAAAAATTTTCAGGCTTCTATTTCGGCCGCTATGATATTCGCACGCCTTCGGTGGAAGATTTCAAGCAGGGCAGGAATTTCAAAATCGTTGAGCTGAACGGCGTCACTTCCGAGGCCACGAACATCTATGATCCCAGCAACGGACTCTTCAAAGCCTATCGTGTGCTGATGAACCAATGGCGCATCGCGTTTGAGATTGCCGCAGAAAATCGCCAGCGTGGCGCCAAGCCGGTTGCGCTGCGCGAGCTGTTGCGGTTGCTGCGAAGGTACGAGGCCTCGAAGCTGTGAGAAAGAAGAAGTGCTTGCGGATATCTTGTTCAAGGTGTAGATTGGCATCCGCGCTTCAGCAAGCATTGCGCAGAGAGGAATGAGAATTTATGCGGATGAATATATTACTCGCAAGCAGTCTGCATAGCCGCGCGGGTAAAACGCGATTCGGTTTGAGGAGTGTTGGCATATAGAATTCGCCAACACTGATCCGGCACGACGCATCGTGGTTGCCGTAAACTTGAAATTTTGGCAAGCAATTCAGTTTGATGTGAAGCTAAAAGACTCTCGCCGTCATGCACGCCGCTTTCGCAACCTCTCATAATCCCGCCCGCATTCGCTGGAATGAAAAATATTCACAACGCGGTTTGGACTCTTTGCGCGATTCGCCTTCCAATTGGCTGGTGAAGCACGAAGAATTGCTCCGCGCGCAAGCCAAAGGCTGGGCGCTCGATCTCGCCTGTGGCAACGGCCGGAATGCGATCTATTTGGCGCGACTGGGCTTCACGGTTGAAGCGCTGGACCTATCCGACGTCGCAATCTCATGGCTCGCAAAAAAAGTGCGCACGCAGCAATTGGCAGTTCATCCCAAACTGAGGGATTTGGAAAGTGCGACTCTTCCCGCTGCCCGTTATCAAATCATCCTCAATTTTAACTATTTGCAGCGCAGTCTTTTTGAGCAAATCAGCGACGCGCTTTCACCGAGCGGCGTGCTCATTTTTGAAACCATGACGCGTGATCATATCGAGGTGCTTGGAAGAGAATTCAATTCCAAGTACTTGCTTGATCATAATGAATTGCTGCACGCTTTTTCCGACCTGCGCGTACTGCATTATCGCGAGACGGTTATCATCGACAAGGCCAGTGAGAAACCCAAAGCGGTGGCGAGTTTGGTCGCCCGCAAGAAATGAATAAGCGGTCGGGTTTGTAGACTGAAACTCTGTGCTCGTATTGACTTTTGTGAGGGTTTCTTTTATCATTCTAAAAAGATGACGCGTTCAAACGCTCCACGCGGTCAAATCAGGATGATAGATTGAACGGAGTTCTTGCCCTATCACACATTCTAAAAAAGGCACAGCAGCCATGCCTAAGTCAGAAGATTTCCAAAGAACTTTCAAACACCTCAAGGGCATTCTCAAAGAGTACGAAAAGCGTATGGTGCTCAAAGCGAACGCACCGGAGAATTATTATTTAAACACGCCCCATACTGAGAAGTATCAAAAAGAGTTGTTCTTCGCTGCGGTGCAGATCAAAAAGAACTACGTCAGTTACCATTTGATGCCCGTGTACATGTTTCCGGAGTTGTTGAAGGACGTTTCAATCATGCTCAAAAAACGCATGCAGGGCAAGTCGTGCTTCAACTTTAAAACGCTTGACGATGATTTGCTGCGTGAGCTGGCAGTTTTGACCAAGAAGAGTTTTGAACGCTTGAAGAAGGAAAAACTCCTCTAACTGTGCGGCAGACTTTCACAGTGCGGCACACAGATTTTCGGGCCGGCAGTACGCTGCGCAGCGAGTCGCCCCTCCGGCAAGCGGCTCGGAGCATTTTACCGATGCAACAGCAACGCGAGAAAGACTGAGCAATGCTGCGCACTTTTGGAGCGACAGTGTTGGGAGGGGTTATCTTCTTCATTGCGGGAGTGTATGTCTATAGACTCGGCATTGCACCGCAACTACCGCACAGCGATAGTCTTCTGCGCGCAGTGGCGGCGGTGTTGCTCGTCGGCGTCTATACGCTTTGCGGGTGGGCTGCGGGCTTGCTGTTGTCGCTCTCCGGCGCAATCCTGCGCAAGGTGGCGGATTTGGAAAAGCGTGTGCAAGAGTTTTTGGCGCCGCGCATGGCCCGGCTCATCGCCAAGATTCCAGTAGGGCAGGAGGACCTGTCGATCGTCGAATTCAAAAAGCTCATAACAAACGAAAGCTTGCCACAGACGACGGAACGTGAACCAAGCTCTTCCAAGCTCTTTTCCTCCATCAAAATCATATCGCGCTATTTGATGCACAGAGTTCTACAAGCCGCGAACCTAATTTTCCTAAGCGACTTCTGCGATGATCTCCAAGCACAGGGGCACACGCGCGTTAATGCTGCAACGGTCGAACAGTTTGGGCGTGAGAAGCTTGTGAGCCTGGTGCTCGAATATCTGCGCGCACCGGTGAGCCTCGTTCGCATAGTGACGTTGGTTGTTGCAGCAATTCTATTGTTGCTTCCTATCCTGCTGCGCGTATATTCCTAACATGCGCGCTCAAACTCTCTCCTTGATCTTCTTGCTAGCGCTCCTTTGGGGCTGCGATCTCAAAACGCCGTCTTCCAGCCCGGTTTCACTTCCAGCCGAAGAAATTTTGTCGGACCTGCCTTTTGATTCCGATGATGTCTCCGCGATGGCTTGGCATCCCAATGGTCAACGCCTAGCTGTGGCCGAACGCGAGGGCGCCAGTAATCAATTGCAGGCACTCACCCCCGCCAACTCGCGCCCGCAGGCTCTGAAATTGCGCCTGCAAAGCTTGCGACGTTTTGCCGCCATTGCGGGGCGCCGCATTGTGAGCGAGAATGAAGCCGGGCAACTGCAAGTATGGTCAATTGAAAACCAAGAGCGCGAAAATCTCCTCGCAGAGGAAATTCATGGCGGGCTGTGGTCGGTGAGCGCCTCCGGTGAAGATTTAGTTTATGTTCCGCAACCCGCTTCCGCGTTTGATCCATTGCAAGTTCGGCATCTCTCGCGCGCTCATGGAGAAGAGGCCGTGGTCGTCGACTCGCTGCGCAGTGTGCTGGCTGTGAGTGTTTTGCCAAACGGCGAGGGCGTGTGGGTTGCCTATTCCGTCCGAGATAGCAGCGCAACGCGATTCAAAATTGCGCTCTTCTCGCTGCCCGCCAAGCAGGCGCGCAGTACGATAGAAAATGTGAACTCATTTATTCGCATGGTCCCTTCACCCGATGGCCGGCAACTCGCATAT
>JABWAN010000250.1 GCA_013361015.1 Candidatus Zhuqueibacterota bacterium
CGATTGACATCATGCCCGCGGAAATCACGGGTTGGGCGGATGTCGTGTTACCCGAATGTTCGTACCTAGAACGCTACGATGATCTGCGCATTTTGCCGGGACGTGTGCCGAGCATTGCCTTGCGCGCGCCCGCATTCGAGCCGCGTTTCAATTCCAAGCCCGCGTGGTGGATGGCAAAAGAGTTGGGTCATCGCCTCGGCCTCGACGCCTATTTCCCGTGGAATAATTTTGAAGAGTATTTGGACGGGCGTTTGCAAAAGATCGGTTCGAGTTTGGAAGAAATGAAGAAGAAGGGCGTGTTGGTTTTAGAAGATCAAAAGCATCCGCTCTTTTTTGAAGACGGCGCTGAGCCGACCTTCGACACGCCGAGCGGCAAAATCGAATTGGCTTCGAGTACGCTCGCGAGTTACGGCTTCGATAGCGTGCCCAAATACACGCCGCACGAAGAGCCGCCGGAAGGATATTATCGTTTGATCTATGGCCGCGCGCCCACGCACACGTTTGGCCGCACCACGAACAATCCCATTCTTGCCGAAACCATGTTGGAGAATGAAGTGTGGCTCAATCCCACGGTCGCGAAGTTGAACGGAATTCGCAACGGCGAGTATGTGGTGCTGGTGAATCAAGACGGCGCGCGCAGCAACAAGATCAAAGCCAAAGTTACGGAGCGCATTCGCCATGATTGTGTTTACATGGTGCATGGCTTCGGCCACACCGACAAGCGCATGCGGCGCACGTATCTGCGCGGCGCGGATGACACCGCCTTGATCACGCGCGTGAAAGTCGATCCCATCATGGGCGGCACGGGCATGCGCGGTAACTTCGTCACGTTTGAACATGTTGTATAACGATTGGAATCATGGAGCATTGGAGTGATGGAGTATTGGAGTAATGACGCCAGCGATCCAACACTCCAGCACTCCATGACTCCATCACTCCACTACACCGGAGAGATTTTATGCCTCGCTACGGGATGGTCATCGACACGAAACGCTGCGTCGGTTGCGCGGATTGTGTCGTGGCTTGCAAAACTGAAAACAATGTTCCCGACGGCTTTTGCCGCGATTGGATCGTGCAAGACGTGCGCGGCGCGTTTCCGAATTTGCAAATGGAAATTCGCTCCGAGCGGTGCAATCATTGCGAGAACGCGCCGTGCGTGCGCTGCTGCCCCACCGGCGCAAGTTACATCGCAGACGGCGGCATCGTGTTGGTCGATCACGACGAATGTACCGGCTGCAAAGCGTGCATCGCCTCGTGCCCGTATGACGCGCGTTTCGTCCATCCCGAAGGCTACGTGGACAAGTGCACGTTCTGCATTCATCGCGTCAAACAGGGGCTCGATCCCGCATGCGTGGCCGTGTGCCCGACGAAGTGTATGTACTTCGGCGATCTCGATGATCCGCAGAGCGAAGTGAGCCAGTTGCTGCGTTCACGACCCAATCACGCGCTCATTCCCGAAGCCGGCACGCAGCCGAAAGTTTTTTATTTGAATTGAAAAGGAGTAACCATGAAACGCATTCTGCTATTGTCCGGACTGATTTTGTCGGTCGGCATGCTGCTGCTTGGCAATCTCTTGGCCGACAACAAAGGAGGCCACATGCAAGTCATAAAATTGCGCACCGATATCGGTGAGGGCAAAAACAAACAGATCGACGTGTTGTTCGAGGGGCCAAAGCGCAAGCTCGTTCAGATCACGCTGCGCCATGAAGCCATCCTGGAGTCGCACTCCGCGCCGGAGCCGATCACGATTCAGCATCTTTCCGGAAAGGGCACGCTCATCGTCGGCGACCAAAACGAAATCGTCCAATTGGAGCCAGGCGTGCTGGTCACCATCGGACCGAACATCGTGCACGAAATTAAATCGCAACCGGCGGTCTCCGTGCTGTTGACGAGATTTACCGAGAAGTAAATTGGAAAGGCCTACTACGAAAGTTTTTTGAAATGGAGCAACCCAATGCACGAACTCGACCTCACCAGCGGGCGGGACATGCACCTGATCGATCCGCAGCTCACCATTTGGGGCTGGGAAATTCCGGTGTATCTTTTTCTCGGCGGCTTAGTTGCCGGCATTCTGTTTTTCTCTGCGCTCTACTTTCTGCGCGGCAAAGCGGAGGAGATGCCGACCGTGGTGCGCGTGACGCCGCTGTTTGCGCCGATACTACTCGGCCTCGGCTTGCTCGCGCTCTTTCTCGATCTCGAATACAAGCTGCACGTGTTTCGTTTTTACACCAACATTCGTTTGGAATCGCCAATGTCGTGGGGCTCGTGGACGCTTGCTGTGATTTTTCCGCTGAGTGTCATTTGGGCAGCGCTGCATATTGATAAAGTTTTTCCCAACTGGCGCTGGCCGTTTGCGTGGCTGGAAAAAGTGCTGGCCTTCTTCAGACAATATGCGCGCGTTGTTGCGTGGCTGCTCATCATCTATTCGGCGCTGCTTGGCATGTACACCGGCATTTTGCTCAGCGCGTTCAATGCGCGGCCGTTTTGGAACTCCGCGATTCTCGGCCCGCTCTATCTCGTATCGGGCATGTCCACCGGACTCGCGCTCAACTTGCTGCTTTCGCGGAATGAAAAAGAAAAACACTTGCTCGGCCGCATTGATGTCATGGCCATCAGCGTGGAGCTGTTCTTGATCATTCATCTGTTCATGGGCTTTCTCGCTTCCACGCAAGTGCACATCGACGCCGCGAAGATGTTTCTCGGCGGACCATACACCGCGAGCTTTTGGATTTTCGTGGTCGCGCTTGGTTTGTTGCTGCCCGCGTTAATTGAGTTGCTCGAATTGCGCGGCAAAATTTTCTCAACGCGTATTCCGGCTTTGCTCGTTTTAGTCGGCGGATTGGTGTTGCGGTTTATTGTTGTCGAGGCGGGGCAGGCAAGTAGCTGGATGGTTGGAGTTTTGGAGTGATGGAGCCCCAATAATCCAGCGATCCATCAATCCAACAATCCAAAGGAAGAAACGGAGAAATTGTATGAATGAAAAATACTGGTCACCTTATGTCGCGGGCTTTGTGCTCGGCCTCGTGTTGTTGGCGACGTTTGTCATCATGGGGCGCGGTCTCGGCGCTTCCGGCGCGTTGATGCGCGTGACGACGTATGCGGTCGATCAAGTGAGTCCGCAGCATGTGGATAACAACGCGTACTTTTCAAAATACGCCGGCGGCGACACACCCGCGCTCAAAGATTGGCTGGTGTTTGAAATCATCGGCGTCATCGTCGGTGGCTTGCTCTCCGGCATGCTCGCCAAACGCCTGCGCTTCAAGACTGAAAAAGGCCCGAACATCACCGTGCCGTTTCGTTTGGCCTTCGCCTTTCTCGGTGGCGGCTTGATGGGTTTTGGCGCGCGTTTGGCGCAGGGCTGCACCAGCGGCCAAGCCCTCACCGGCGGAGCCACGCTCGCGCTCGGCAGTTGGGCGTTTATGATGACAATGTTTGCCGCGGCGTATGCGATTGCGTATTTCGT
Organism: Candidatus Zhuqueibacterota bacterium; assembly: GCA_013361015.1. Classification (GTDB taxonomy): domain Bacteria; phylum Zhuqueibacterota; class Zhuqueibacteria; order Zhuqueibacterales; family Zhuqueibacteraceae; genus JABWAN01. Next base: position 3,464 of record JABWAN010000250.1, read on the forward strand.
GCGCAAACAGTGGATTTAAACTGGTTGCTTGTTGCTGGTTGCTCGAAGCTGGCAAAGGCACAAGCAACAAGCAACAAGCAACAAGGAGTAAATATGCCAACCCCACTTTACCCGCAAGGGTTCTTCAGCGAGCAAACCAGTTTTGTGATCGCCTTTCTCCTCGGCATTCTCTTCGGCTTCACGTTGGAGCGCGCCGGCTTTGGCAGCTCGCGCAAGCTGGCGGCGCAATTTTATTTTCGCGACATGACCGTGCTCAAAGTCATGTTCACGGCGATCGTCACCGCGATGGTCGGTTTGCTGTATCTCAATTTGATCGACGTGCTCGACTTCGCGCAAATCTCGCTCAATCCGACTTACTTGTGGCCGCAAATTGTAGGCGGCGCGATTATGGGCATTGGTTTCGTGGTCGGCGGTTATTGTCCTGGAACTTCACTGGTCGCCAGCGCCACGGGCAAACTTGATGGCATGATCTACGTCGCGGGCGCGTTGTTCGGCATGTTGATGTACGGCGAAACCTTTCCTCTCTTTTCTAATTTTGCGGAGAGCGGCTATCTTGGCGAGCGGACATTGAGCGATTGGCTCGGCTTGCGCCCCGGCGTCGTCGCGTTTCTCGTGATCATCATGGCATTGGGAATGTTTTATGGCGCGGAATGGCTTGAAAAGAAATTTGGCGATAAACCCACCGCGGCTCTTCTTCAAAAAGAAAAAGGCAACGGCGAAGTGGCCGCCGCGCAATTAGCAATGGAGCACAGCATATGAACTGGCGCATACTTTTTGATCGCCGCTTTGGCGTGGCCTTGCTCATTCTACTCGGCGCTCTGCTCGCGCTTTCGCCGGCGGGCACGCGCCAAGCCGCAACCTTCTCACCGCAAGCCCTGGCAGAAGCGATCAACAATGAAAGCGATCATCTTACCGCGGAAGAGCTGGCGAAATGGCTCATCGACAAAAAGCCGGATTTGCTGGTGGTTGACATGCGCTCCGCGGAAGAGTTCGCGCAGTATCACATCCCCGGCGCGGTGAATATTCCTTTTAACAAATTGTTTGAGCCGGAAGCACAAGAGGCGTTATCCGACGACAAAACAATTGTGCTGTATTCGAATGGCGGCACGCACGCGGCACAAGCGTGGGTGTTGCTCAAGCAAATGGGCGTCGAGAGTTTGGTTCTGCTCGGCGGTTTGAATTATTGGACCGAAGCGATTTTGAACCCCAAAGCGCCGAACGAGTTAGTTGCCGATTCCGAAATACTCAAATACCAATTTCAAAAATCCGCTTCGGGCTATTTCGCGCCCGGCGGCGCTATTGCGGCTCCGGCAGATTCAACCACAGCGCCGGCGAAACCCAAAGTGCAAATCGATCCCAAACAAAAGAAGAAAGCGCGGGCGGGATGTTAGAAAGGAAATTACGATGAAAGTCAAAACGATGATTTATGTATTGGGAGCGCTGGTTTCATGCTTCCTCTTGAGTCGTGAGGCCTTCGCCACTGACGGTAAAACTAAAAAGGCGTATGGCGTTTACGAATTCGTGGTGCAATCAGCGCAAGGCAGTTTCGATGAGGTTGCGCAAACGCTCGAGAAAAGCGCTGCCGAGCAAGGCTGGCAAGTGCTGGCTCAAATCGATGCGGGTGTGCCGGAAGCTTGCTCGTATCGCGCGCGCGTGCTCGTGCTTTTGCAGCCTGCATACGCACAGGCGATCATGACCGCGAATCGTGAGACCGGACCTTTCGGCGTGGTCGATCGCGTGAATATTTTTGAAGACGAAAAAGGATTGCACGTCGCCGTGGTGAATCCGCATTCGATCAACCGCACGATCTTGATGAATGATGCGGCTTTTGCAGAAATGTCGGAGCAGCACTTGCTCGCATTGCGCCAAATGATTCTCATTGCGGTGCTAGGCACGGAAAGCCACGAACAATTCGGACCCGCGCGCGATGAGGGTCACATCGGCAAGACGATGGGCGTGATGGCCGGCGGTGCGTTCGTCGATAAAATCGTCGATGAAGCGGTGATCCCGGCGGGCAACTTTGAGCAGGTCGTCAATATGGTGCGCAAAGGCTTGAGCGTGCCGTCGCCGAAATGGGGCATGCACTTGGTTTATGAAACAGCCTTGCCGGAATATGAAACCGTGGTGTTCGGCACCACCGGCACGCCGATGGACAGCAAATCATTCAGCATTGTGAAGGCCGGCGGCAGCGACGCGCGGAAGGGATTCAAATGTCCCGGCCTCGCGCATGCCGCGGCGTATCCCATCGAAGTGGTTGTGACTAAGCAGGGTGCGGACGTGAAAGTTCGCCTCGTTCACATCATGTTCCGGATGAAAATGTATTTCGAAGATGCGGGCAAATGGGCTTTCATGAAAAATATGGGCATGCCCGGCTCCATGCAGGATGAGATCAAAGCGCAGATCAACAGCGGCTTGGCAACGAATTGAGCGGAGTTTCTACGAGTTAGTCGAGACTTGACTATAAACATATTACGCCTATGGCGTTTTGGGATTTTGATGAATCGCTGACTTAATGGTTTGGCATCACGAGTGGCCGGTCAATCCCTCCGCATTAGAAGTAATAGAGATACTTCAGCTTCGTCACGCCGACGCGATCGGTTAGTTTCAAACGATCCGAGACCAACTTGCCTTCGACATCATATTCCTCTTGGCGGTTGTGCAGCTCATTGACGGCAAAATAAATCCAACTCTTCGGTGAAAAATTATACGAGAAGAGCAAGCCGGCAATGACCTGCCGGATGTTGCCCTTGGAGCGAGCATAGACGTTATCGACATACACCCGCACGTTGAGATCATTCACCGGCGTGAGCGAGAAATACGGCCGCGCATTCCACGTGATGTCTTCAATTTTGTTGCGCGGATTGCCTTCAATAAACGCATTGAGCGAGGTGCCGAGATCGAGCACTTTCAATGCGTGCCAATTGAAGGAACTGCCGTACCAGGAGTAGAAGGCGAGATAGTCGCGGGCGAAATTATACGTCCGCGCGTATCCACCATAAACATTGCCGCTCCATTTCGGCGAGGGGTTGAACCAAGATGAATAATCAATCTCATAAGAAGTGAATTTTTTGCCTTGATCCTTTGAGCGGCCGGTGATCAGCGTGATTTCATATCCCCAATTTTTGCGGAATTGCATATTGAAACCCAATATCGCCGAACGATCGGTAAAATGATCGACGCGTTCGTAGTTCAATGTGCCGCCGAAATAAAGCAGCATTTCGCGCACGCTGCCTTCTTTGAAATACCAGCGCGGCCCAGTGAGGGTCGTCAGTTCGCCCGTGCCTTTCCACGGTACAAACCCCACTTGATTGACATCGAAATCCTTGCCCACGTAACGGCCGCGGCTGAGCGTGATCCACTTGTCTTTAAATTGCACGAATCCGGCGGAACCCGCAAAATCGCCTTCCGAGTTTTTGATCGAGCGCGCGAGTTGATACGAGAGCTGCCAATCCGAAGTGCGAAACGCGCCGTCAACATCGAGCACGCCGTCAAAATCCTGCGCGGTTTTCTTTCCGACAAACAACACGCCGAGGGACGAATTGTCGAGAATTTGTTTTTTGAGACGAGCCGAGGCAAAACCGGCACGCGGCTCGGTGAAAGCTTCGCCGTCAATACTGTAATCTTCTTCACCGGTCAGTGCGAGAAAGCCGCCATACTCCCATTCGCCCAGGCGGCCAAAAGCTTTGGTGCCGAACTGCAACGGCACTTCCTTGCCATCCGGCAAATTTTTTCCAATGCGCCGCGAGTAAAACAATTCGAGCGGACGATAAAAGCCGGTGTTGCGCTGCCGCCCCGAGGGCATGAACACTTCGTTGCCTTCCGTAAAAAATGGGCGGCGCTCATCAAAATAAGTTTCATAGCGGGAAATGTTGAAGGCAAAAGGATCGGCTTCAATCTGCGCAAAGTCGGGATTGCCGGTAA
>JABWAN010000251.1 GCA_013361015.1 Candidatus Zhuqueibacterota bacterium
TTTGCTTTTTGAAGTCTGCGAAGCGCTTCAAGTCACCTCGGTGCACTAGCCCCCTCGGTAAACAAGCGGAGACGACACGCAAGAACGAGCAGCGACAAAACATAAGAGACCAATACCGCGCGAACTCCGCAAGGCGGAGCGATCCAAAGGAATGCTTGAACATGGAAACAGAACCGGACACTGAAAACTTCTGTGTGTTGTTCCGTTTCTGTGTCCAACTTTCTGCTTCAAAAGCAGAGTGGCGAGACTACAGATTGCCAGCCGGAACAAAGCAGGCTAGAAGCATGCGCTGCAAATTTCATTGTGCCGTGATCAAAATTTCCTGCCGAACGAATTCACCGAAATTGCCGGCGGGGAACTGAATTTCAAGATGATCGTGTGCGCGTTGTGCACCAACCACTGTAGCAATCCGCTCGGCATTGCGCACTTGCAGAGCATATTTCTCTCCCGCCAAACCTTCGACCACGAGCTTCATCTTTTTGCCCTGCCAATCCGTTGAAATAATCTTCAGGCCTTTGTTGGTATCGCCCGTCTTGCTCAAGTATATCGGAGGCAACAACTCGAACGAGGGCTCAAAGTTTACTTTGATGCTCGCCGCGTTGGCAAGCGTGCATACAATGATCGGTTGCATCGTTTGCGAAGAGACCTTCTTTTCAAACAGTACCGGTGCGCCGTTCACGAACACGCTTTTCACTTCGCTGCCGACACCCAACGCCGGCGCGAATTGCAAAGTATAGGGCTCGATACTCTTGCTGCTCACCTCCACGACCAATTCGCTTTTTGCACGCTGGCAATTAAACGAAAAAATTTCTTTGCCGATTTGATAATTCTTGATCGTCACCTTCTCCCAATCTGCGGGGAAGTGCGGCGCAAAAGCAATCGTTTTGTTGACGGCATCACCCTCGAGACCGAGCAAGCCGCGCACGAGCGGCAGCACGACGCCCGCGGAACAAAAGCCTTGATGCGCCACCGCTTCTTGCGGCCAGAGATTTTGATATCCGGAAAAAACTTCGGTCACGAATCCCAAGCCGTTGTCGAATGTATGCCGCGCGCTTGCTTTCAGAGAGATGAAGCCCTGCAACGCGAGATGGTGCTTGTATTGCGCCGTCGCGACCCAACTCGTGATGAACGGCCACACTGCACCGTAGTTGTAATTCAGCGCCTCAAAACGCGCGCTTTTGATGGAGATGCTGCGCGTGCCCCAGTCTGTCGCCAATTCCGCGGAGTTCAGCTTCTCCAATGATCGCACGCTGCGCGCAGGCTCGCCCAATTCCCACATCAATCCCAGGGCGCTCCACGGCGTCACTTCTTGCACGTGCTCGCCTTTCGCATTGAACGCGTAAGAATAATGCTCGTGCTCTTCATCCCAAAACCTTTGTTGAAAGGCTGCACGTGCGCGCTCGAACCGTTGCCCCGCTTGCTCCGCGATCGTCTTTTCTTCGGCTGCCAGCGCGAGTTGCTGCATGCAATAAGTCGCGCGCACCCACACCGCGGCGAGATAAACGTCGGTTTGGATGTCGGTCAACGCGCCAAACTCCAACGCGCCGAGGCCGGCCTTCTTGTTGTCCATCAAACCGTCGCCGTCTTCATCCGTGGTCAAGCACCATTCATACGCGCGCTGCAACGAGCCCCAACTGCTACGGATAAATTCCAGATCGCCGGTCATCTTATAGTAGTCGTACATTGCCGTGAGATAAAACGGGCTGGTATCGCCGTGAATGTAGCCATAAGGATAATCTTTGAACCAATTGATGTACCCGGCGGCTTGCGAAAGCTCGTGCGCCATCTTGCCGTCTTCGCGTTGCCACTTTTGTGTAAACGCGAGCGCCTGTTTCGCCGTGGCGAATGCGCCCATGCTATTCAAACTGAGTGCATTGATGAAAGCATCGCCACCGAAGAACCAACCAAAGCCCGGCCGTCCACTCGTTCCCGATGCGGCCAAGCCGGCAATGAGGCCAAGCCCGAGGTCGGGGTTTTCAACGAGCAGATTATCATACGCGACCTTTGCCCATTCGAACGCGAGATTGAGTTCACGATCCGGCGTTTCCACTTGCAAGGTGTTCTCACGTAGCTTGCGATAGTGCTCGCAATTTTGCTGATAGAATTGTTCGGGATGCGCGGCGAGCTTTTTGTAGACGAGCTTCACCTCGTCACGATTGCCTTTGCCGCCCGCGAGAATGATGGGAATGAATTTCCCCCGCACAGAAAGCGGTTCTTTGATCTCAATCCGGAATTGATTGGGCACGTCCGAAAGCATGTGCGCGGGGGTGTATGACATGCCCATTGCCGCGGGCGAGCCGACATAGCCGTGGTTCTTGCGCGAGGATTCCGAAATCAAATACGCCTTCATCTCATTATCCCACCACGCATACTGCCCGCCCAAGCCCGCAGGCCACATCGGTTGCAAGACCGGTAGAAAACTGCAAACCACGGTAAGCGGTTCGGTCGTATTAATGTCGAGTAAAATGAGTGCTCCCGGTTCATTGACGGGTGTCACGTAGATCGCGCGCACGGTGAAAGACTGAAAAGTGTAAGTGAGCGTCGTCGCTTCCGGAGTCGCGGAAAGGTGTCGAACAATATCACGACCGCGAACAGGCTCGGTCGAGCTGCCGATGAAAAAAGCGAACTCGAAATTGCGCAACAGCTTTAAAGGATAGGCCCATGCTTCAAACGCGCCGCTCTCGACGCCGAGCATGGCGAACTTGCGTCCCACTTTGTCGAAATAAGTTGCGGGCTGCGCCAGGCGGGTAAGCTCGAGATCATTCGTTTGCAGCTTGAAAGCCGGAATCGCGCCTTCTTGCGCTTGCGCCTGCCAACTCATTAACATCGCCATAGAAGCCATCCACCAGCAAAAAAGTTTTTGCATGATTACACTCTCGCAACGAGTTAAGTTTTCTCCTCATCCATATTGGCATTCCATTCTGCCATGCAGCCTGCGGTATTCGATGGAAAATGATCGCTCCGCCTCGTCATCCCTTGGGGGAACTTCTCCGGCTCAAGCAGGGTGCGCTGCGCTAGCGAAGATCTCTCGAGGGGCAAAACGAGGCGGATTGCAGAAGCATTTTACTGCGAAGCGTTGATAATATGCGCAAACGAAAGTTCTAGTGCAAACGCTATCATGGCATCTTTGCGGGAGGTCGACCGTTTCGAATCCGGCGGCGGGGCCTCACGAAGATTTTGCGTTTTAAGCCAAAAGCACATGTTGCGTCGTCATATAGGTAACAAACTTGCAAAGCAGTGTACACATATATTCACTTTTAGGAGGTTTCAAATGCTCAAGCAGAACAAGTATTCCGCATGGATATTCTTGGTGATCGGCATCGTTGTAGGCGCACTGGCGTTTTCCCATTTCAACGAAAGCTCACAACCCAAGGTATATAGCTCGCCTTCGGAAACACCACCGGCGAGTGTGATGCCTTCGCGCGATCGTCCCGTGACTTCGCTCCGCGATCTCAACAATGCTTTTGTCGATCTCGCCGACGCGGTGAATCCCACGGTGGTGACGGTGTTCACAGAGAAGGTGACGCGCTTCCGGCAAATGCAAAATCCGTTTTCATTTTTCGGCGATCCGTTTCGCGATTTCTTCGGCGATGATTTTGGCGGCAATCCTCGCAATCGTCAACGCAATGCGCCGGAGCGTGAGTTCCGCCAGCAAGGCTTAGGTTCCGGAGTCATCGTGAAGAGTGACGGTTATATTCTCACCAACAATCACGTAGTGGACGAAGCCGACAGCATTTACATTCGCACGATCGACGAACGCACCTTTCCCGCGAAAGTGATCGGCACTGATCCGCGCACCGACCTTGCAGTCATCAAAGTTGATGCGAAAAATCTCACCTCCATCAAGCTTGGTGACAGCGATCAATTGCGCGTGGGCGAATGGGTGCTCGCGATTGGCAGCCCATTAAGCCCGGATTTGGCGCACTCGGTTACGCAGGGCATCGTAAGTGCGAAAGGCCGTTCCGAAGTTGGGCTGGCAGTGTATGAAGATTTTATTCAGACCGATGCCGCCATTAATCCCGGCAATTCCGGCGGCGCACTCGTGAATCTTGACGGCGAATTGGTCGGCATCAACACTGCGATTGCGTCGCGCAATGGCGGCTTTCAAGGTATCGGCTTCGCAGTGCCCATCAATATGGCGCGCAATGTGATGGAATCGTTGATGAAGTATGGCAAAGTGGTGCGCGGATATTTGGGTGTGCAGCCGCAAGATATCGACGAAAAGATCGCGAAGAGCATGGATTTGGAAAGTACCGCGGGTGCGCTGGTCGCGAATGTCTATCGCAACACACCTGCGGACAAAGCCGGCGTACAAGAAGGCGACGTCATACTCTCGCTTGACGGTCAAAAGATCAAAAACAGCACACAGCTTCGCAGCGAGATTGCGGCGAAAGCGCCTGGTGCAAACGTCGAATTGCAGATTGTGCGGGAGGGCAAGAAGAAGAATCTATCGGTGACGCTGGCCGAGTTGCCGGCGGAGGGCAGCAACCCCGAGTTGAGGGAAGACGGCAGCTCGGAAGAGAATTTGCAGTTCTCCGTGTCAACCATGAACAACAGTCTTGCCAGCCGTTACGATTTGGAACCGGAGCTCACGGGCGTGGTCGTGACGGAGATTGAGCAGAGCAGCCGGGCGTATCGTGCGGGTTTGCGTGAGGGTGATTTGATTCGCTCGGTCAATCGCCAGCGCATTCAAAATGTGAGTGAGTTCAAACAACAAGTGCGCGATTTGAAACGCGGTGACAACGTTCTGCTGCAAGTGGTGCGCAGATCCGGCAGCTTGTTTTTAGCTTTTGAAGTGTAATATTTTTCCGCGGAAAAAAACTGTGTGAGTACATTTAAGGACGTGTTCAGACGCGTTAATCGAACCCCTTTGTCCATGTAAGATACACTCGGCGTTCGCGATGCGCGTGCACTTCCTGGCAGTTTTCGACAACCAACAATCGGCATAGATTGCAAGACCACCTCCACGCTCCGCTACGGCCGGGGAGGTGGTTTTGTTTTTTGGGGTAGAGTTTTTCGAATGCGGCTCTGAACACAGCTTGCCTCACCTCTTGGAATCTGTCGTGCTGGCCTTCAGCCGGCAATCACATTGCGCAACTGCCGCTTTGTGATTCTTTCAGCGCGAATGCTTACGGCGGAGGTGCAAACCGCAAGCGCGGTGCTACGCGGCCCATAGCCGCATTTTAAATCCCCTCGACGCCGGGCATGCAAAGGCAATGGCATCTATCTTTACCTCAATGATTCTCAATCCCACAAGCGCGAGTTTCGCCTAGAAAATTCCCCCACTTTAGGCATGAAGTGATCACTTTCAAATGCAGGGAAGAAAGTCGAGTCGATGGATAAGTGAGGAGTATCTACTATGTCAATTCGGGATATCGACGATGCTCAGAATTTTAAGATCGATCTTTCTGCACGCGCCGGCCGTCAAGTCGACGTGTTGCAGAGCCTGCAACAAATGATCTCCGTGCAACATCGCCAGCGTTTCGTCCGCAAAATCTTTAACGGGAACAGTAATGAGTTTGAACGTTTGATTGCGCAACTCGAGGACATCCCCAATTGGACGGAAGCGCACCAAACTATGAAGGATTATTTCAGCGCCCATTACCTCAATCCGTATCAAGAAGAAGCAATTTGCTTGACAGACATCGTTTACAAACGCTACTTCCCACTGGACTTCTACATTCAACCGCAGTTTTGATTAAACGCGGCGGCGTTTCACAACCTTGCCAAGAGCCGGTTGAGCCAGAATCAAAAAGTAGGCGGATCAAGCGAAAGAATTGCAAAGGTACTGCTGTTTACGCCACAAAAAGCACTGCCATTGCCTCCATTTGATCCGCTTACTCTAATATGTTCTTTTGGCTTGTCTGCGCGCACCACACCACAGCAACAGCAGCGCAATCGTCACCGCAACAATGCTGATCAGCATGAGGTTTTCAAAAGCGAGAGCGAAATTCTCGCCCCACATGCGCCGGCTCGCCCATCCCGACCACCCGGAAATACTAGCTGGAAAAAGCTCTCCCCCTTTTGCGTGATAGGTCGCGCCGTTTGTTATAATTGCAATCACCGGATTGCAAAGCGGAATCAGCACATAAAAGAGAGCATCTTCGACGAAACCCAATAGTAGCACCACGAGCGCAAGAATCTGTATCGTGCTCTTCGAGTGGAAATAAAGCCAGAGCAAGGTTGCAACCGTGACGATGCCATAACCGAGTTGATAGACTTCATTGATGCGTTGATCCGTTGTCGTGAAACCATCGATCTGCAGCAATGCAGCAATAGCTCCGCCGATTAGAACGTCGAAAAGAACGAGCACGAGAAAAGTGAGCAACGGTACGCTCCAATATTGCAGCCGGCTGCCTAAGGTGCTGCGCAAAGGCGGGGAATAACGCACGCGCTTGGCCATGTGAAAAGTTCTCCAAATATATTGCCCCGATTTGGTATTGCATGCTGCCGAACCGACGATCAGCGCCGCTTAGACCTGGTTCTCGAAACGGCCGTTTGGTGTTGCCCGGCAAGGCTGGGTGCACGAACGGTGCCGCCACCGAAATTAAGGATCGTCGGGGTTTGCCATTTTTGGTACACACGGTCAAGGTACTAGCGCTCGCGGTCGGAAGCAAGCTTGCTTCTTCGTATGTGATTTGGTATGTTCAGCCGCGTGCACCTTACTATTTATGATTCTCACCAAGAAAGGTTCAAAACCACATGTCACTCAACAACAAAATTGCACTGATCACCGGCGCCTCCAGCGGCATCGGCAGAGCTACGGCGTTGTTGTTTGCCCGCGAGCAGGCGCAGATTGCACTAGTCGGCAGAAAAAGAGAGGCGTTGCAAGCCGTGCAAGATGAAATCCTGAAGGCCAATGGCAGGAGTTTCATCGCGCTAGCCGACGTGTCGCACCAGGAGCAGTGCCAACGAGTGGTGCAGCAAACGGTCGAGCATTTTGGCGGTCTGGATATACTCGTCAATGCTGCCGGGGTGTTTGCGTCCGGCCCGCTCACGGCAACGACGCCGGAGGCGTGGAACGTGATGATGAACGTAAATTTGAATTCCGTTTTTTATATGATGCTGCCCGCGGTGCCGCATCTGCAAAAACGCAAAGGTAACATCGTCAACATTTCGAGCGTCACCGGCACGCGCTCTTTTCCCAATGTGCTCGCGTATTGTGTGAGCAAAGCCGGCGTGGATCAGCTCACGCGTTGTGCCGCACTTGATTTGGCATCCTCGGGTGTGCGGGTGAATGCAGTCAATCCGGGCGTAGTCGTCACCAACTTGCACCGCCGCAGCGGGATGGAGGAAACGGCATACGCGGCGTTTTTAGAGCACAGCAAGACCACGCATCCCATGGGGCGCGTAGGCACCGCGGAAGAAATCGCCG
>JABWAN010000252.1 GCA_013361015.1 Candidatus Zhuqueibacterota bacterium
AGGAGATCGCAGCCAAACATTTCTATCGCCCACATTCTCCCGCAGTGGTGGCGCAGTATGCCGCGCAATTTCCACAGATCAATCTCTTCACCATTGACGAAGTTTTTGGCGGCTGGCAGAAGGCGCAGAAAACGCACTTTGCCGACAACGGCGTCTTCGATCAAATCTATCTCAACAAATAACGCAGAGCGCGAAGGACATGGCGCATGGTTAAAAACGCCGTGCGCCATGTTTTTCTAAATGAGGATTAATGTCATGGCCATCTTGCTCAAGAAGCGCAACGTTTTACCCGGATTCGCATTGTCGCTCGGTTATACTCTGCTCTACATGAGCTTGCTGGTGTTGATTCCTCTGGCCGGCACGTTTCTAAAAACCGCCACCTTAACCTGGGCGCAGTTTTGGGAAACCATTGCTGCGCCCCGCGCGCTCGCTTCGTATCGCCTCAGTTTCGGCGCTTCGTTCATTGCGGCATGGCTCAACGCGGGATTCGGCTTCATCGTCGCGTGGGTGCTCGTGCGCTATCAATTCCCCGGCAAACGGCTTATCGATGCGCTTGTGGATTTGCCCTTTGCGTTGCCGACCGCAGTGGCGGGTATCGCTTTCACGGCCGTGTACTCGAGCAAAGGCTGGATCGGCCAATACCTCGAGCCGCTCGGTTTACAGGTCGCGTTCACGCCCGCGGGCATTGTTTTAGTGCTCACATTCATTGGACTGCCGTTTGTCGTGCGCACAGTGCAACCGGTTTTGGAAGACCTCGAGCCGGAGGTGGAAGAAGCGGCTGCCATTCTCGGCGCGCATCGGTGGCAAACTTTTACCCGCATAATTTTTCCCGCAGTCTGGCCCGCGCTCATCACGGGCTTTGCCATGGCTTTCGCGCGCGCCATCGGAGAATACGGCTCCGTGATTTTCATTGCGGGCAACATGCCGATGCGCACGGAAATCACGCCACTATTGATCATCACCAAGTTGGAACAATACGATTATGCCGGCGCGACCGCGCTGGCAGTGGTGATGCTGGTAGTTTCGTTCGCACTGTTGTTGCTCATCAATGTATTGCAGGCGTGGAGCCAGAAACGATAATAAAGCCAAATCATAAGTGCCACGCACTTTGCAAGGGCGCGGCACTTACAATCACTCGGAGTCTTCGCACATGCGAAACAACATCATGACAGCAGCCTCGCCGCACGCGGCCTACACTCGCACCGAACCGCGCAGCGTGCGGTGGGGTTTGATCGCCGTGGCGCTGGGCTTTCTCGGCTTGTTTGTGATCTTGCCGGTGGCGGTCGTGCTGGTTTCCGCGCTTGAGCATGGCGTGTCCGCCTATCTCGCCGCGATTCGCGAGCCGGAGGCTTGGGCGGCCATTCGCCTTACGCTGCTTACCGCGGCCATTGCAGTGCCATTGAATCTCATCTTCGGCGTTGCGGCCGCATGGGCCATTGCCAAATTTGACTTCAAAGGCAAGAGCGTGTTGATTACGCTAATTGATTTGCCGTTTTCCGTCTCGCCGGTGGTTTCCGGATTGATTTATGTTTTGATTTTCGGACTGAATGGCTGGTTCGGGCCGTGGCTGAACGAGCACGACATCAAAATCATTTTTGCGGTGCCGGGCATCGTGCTCGCGACTATCTTCGTTACCTTTCCCTTTGTCGCGCGCGAACTAATACCATTGATGCAAGCGCAAGGCCTGGAAGAAGAGGAAGCGGCATTATCCCTCGGGGCCAATGGCTGGCAAACGTTTCGGCGAGTGACCTTGCCCAATATCAAATGGGGATTGTTGTATGGCGTGATTCTCAGCAATGCGCGCGCGATGGGTGAATTCGGCGCCGTGTCCGTGGTGTCGGGGCATATTCGCGGCTTGACCAACACGATGACCTTGCACGTGGAAATTCTCTACAACGAATACAACTCCGTCGCCGCTTTTGCCGTGGCTTCATTGCTCACCTTGCTGGCCTTGGTAACTTTGGCGGCAAAGAGCGCGGTCGAATGGAGAACCAAGCGGCAACGCCAAGCACCGGAACGCGCCATTATCGAGGAGACGCCGGCATGAAGATCGAAATGCAACATCTCACCAAACAATTTGGCGCTTTCACCGCGCTGAAGGAGCTCAGCTTGGAAGTCCAATCGGGCGAGTTGCTCGCGCTGCTCGGGCCCTCGGGCTGCGGCAAAACCACGTTGCTGCGCATTCTCGCAGGCTTGGAGTTTGCCGACCGCGGCACGATTCGCTTTGACGGCGAAGATGCCACGAGCAAAGACGTGCGCGCCCGCAAAGTCGGATTTGTATTTCAACACTATGCTTTGTTTCGTCACATGACGGTATTTGAGAATGTCGCCTTTGGTTTGCGCGTGCGGCCGCGCGCTTTGCGGCCGCCGCGGGAAGTGCTGCAAAACAAAGTGCGCGAGCTGCTTCGCCTCGTGAAACTGGAAGAGATGGCGATGCGCTATCCCTCGCAACTCTCCGGAGGGCAGCGCCAACGCATCGCGCTGGCGCGCGCATTGGCAGTGGAGCCGCGCGTGCTCTTGCTCGACGAGCCGTTCGGTGCGCTTGACGCAAAGGTGCGGCAAGAGTTGCGGCGCTGGCTGCGACGCTTGCACGATGAGATTCACATTACCAGCGTATTCGTTACGCACGATCAAGAGGAAGCTTTGGAAGTGGCTGATCGCATCGTGGTGATGAACGCCGGCCGCATCGAACAAATCGGCGCTTCGGAGGAGGTTTATCACCATCCGGCTACGCCGTTCGTCTACAATTTTCTCGGCAACGTAAATCTGTTCCGCGGTCGCATTGAAGACGACCGCATTCACATTGGCGATATGGAAATGGCGCTGCCCGACGGTGCGCAACGCGATGCGGAGTCGGCCACGGTTTACGTGCGCCCGCACATGCTCGATCTCGCGCACCGGCCCAGCTCTCAGAGCCATTTTCGTGCACGCGTCAAACACATCAACGCCGCCGGGCCGATAGTCAAAGTTGAGTTGCTGGCCGAGCCGGGGGATCTCGTGCACGTGGAAATTTCACAAGAACGTTTTCGCGCTTTGCAGTTGCAGCGGGAACTGGAAGTCTTTGTCATTCCCAAAGACAAACCTACTTCCACGTCGAGCTAGGAAATACCACTTTACCACGTTCCGCTCGCAGTTCCTTCCTTGTGCGCTAAATGCCAACGGGCCAGATAAAACCGAGGCGCTTGGCAAGGCCTCAGTTACGTGTGGCAGTCGTCCGGCTTGCGAGGCAATACGGCACTGCGCTTTCTTTTTTAATTTGTCGCTGCTCGTTCTTGAGTATCGTCTCCGTTTGTTTACCGAGGGGGCTAGTTCACCGCGCTGGCATAAAGCGCTGCGCGGACTTCAAAAAGCAAAAGCGTGCATTCTCATGAGAGGGAACGAGCACTAGCGATCATACATCAGCCGTGTCACGCAGCAGGCACGTCATCGCATCTTGGGCTTGAGTTCCCGGCTTCCTTTTGCATGACACGTTACAAAGGCGCGCTCATGCTCTCGACTCCAAGCCACCTCGCGCGCAGAAACCACCGCGGTAAACAAGCGGAGAACGCCCCTTGGTGAAGCAGCGACAAAACATAAAAGACAAATCCCAGCGTGATGCAACGAGCCTCCGGGCCATGCAGAAGTGGCCGCGCGACGTTTTCCAACGATAACCGAGGAATTACGGCACTTGGAAAAACCCGCGGCCAGGAAGATTTGCTTGTGTCGAGAAGTTTCGTTGCGCATTTTCCATTCAAAACCCGCCATGCGGTTGACCACGAATGGACTGCGCCATGACTTGGACCCAGATTTACGATCCTCTCGGCCATTTGTTTTTTTCTGCATTGCTTGCGGCATTGCCCGTGCTGGTGCTGCTCGGCTCACTTGCCTTTTTTCGCGTCAAAGCGCATCATGCCGCGCTCGCGGGATTGCTGAGCGCATTGCTCGTTGCGACGCTCGTCTATCGCATGCCCGCGCCGCTCGCCTGCGCGGCTGCGCTGAATGGCGCGGCGTTCGGGCTCTTTCCGATTGGATGGATTGTACTGTGCGCGATCTTTGTATACGATCTCACCGTGGCCACCGGCAAGTTTGAAATCGTAAAACAAACCATTGCGCATCTCGCCTCCGACCGTCGCATCCAAGCCTTGCTGATCGCGTTCAGCTTCGGCGCTTTTCTCGAAGGCGCCGCCGGCTTCGGCACACCCGTCGCGATTTCCGCGGCGATGTTGATCGGACTCGGTTTCAAGCCGCTACCCGCGGCAGCACTCGCGCTGATTGGCAACACGGCGCCGGTGGCATTCGGCGCGCTGGGAACGCCCATCATCGCGCTCGCCAAAGTAACCGGGCTGCCTTTGGAGCAGTTGAGTGCGATGGTCGGGCGACAATTGCCGTTCTTTTCCGTGCTCGTGCCTTTTTGGTTGATCTGGGCCATGGCCGGCAGGCGCGCGATGTGGGAAGTGTGGCCCGCATGCTTGACCGCGGGTTTGAGCTTTGCCATCGTGCAGTTTTTGGTGAGCAATTATCACGGCCCGTGGGTGGTTGATATTGCCGGCGCCATTGTTTCGATTCTCGCGCTCGTATTGCTGTTGCGCTTCTGGCAGCCGCGTACGCTTTGGCGCTTTCCGGAAGAAGAAGCATTCGCTTCACCTCTTGCACAACGCGCGCGCCGCGCTCCCTCGCACCGCGAGGCGCTGCTCGCATGGTTGCCGTGGGCGATTCTATCCTTGCTCGTTTTCTTGTGGGGCTTGCCGCAAATAAAAGTGTGGCTCAATACGATCGCGCTAGTGCAACTACCCGTGCCCTGGCTCGATCAAGCGATTTTGCGCGCGCCGCCGGTGGTGCGCGCCCCCAAAGCGGAAGAGGCCGTATTCGTTTTCAACTGGCTTTCGGCAACGGGCACAAGTTTATTGTTGGCAGGAATTATTTCGGGACTATTGTTGGGGGTGCGCCCCGCGGAACTCGTGCAGATTTTTTTGAAAACCTTGCAGCGCGTGCGTTTCTCGCTGCTTACTATCGCAGCCATGCTTGCGCTCGGTTTCACTACGCGCTTCGGCGGCTTGGATGCGACGATGGGTTTGGCTTTCGCGAGCACCGGGTGGTTGTTTCCCTTCTTTTCGCCGCTGCTCGGCTGGCTGGGCGTGGCGCTCACTGGCAGTGATACTTCTTCCAACGTGCTCTTCGGAAATCTGCAACAGATCACTGCGCAACAGCTCGGCTTTTCACCCGTGCTGGCCGCGGCTGCCAACAGCTCCGGCGGCGTGATGGGCAAGATGATCGATGCGCAAAGCTTGGTCGTCGCGAGCGTGGCCACCGGCCAGCACGATCACGAAGGAGAAATTCTGCGCCATGTTTTTTGGCACAGCCTTGCGCTCGCGGTGCTCGTCGGTGTGCTCGTGTTGCTGCAGGCGTATGCGTTTCCGCAAGTGGCCCCATAGAAGCCCGGCCACAGGTTGATTTGCATCATTGGCTGCTTTCTGCTGAACCCTGCGCGAATGCGGCGAGTGACAACGCCCCTTCTTTCCAACCTTCTCTGCACAACCGAGAATAGAAGCGCACTGGCAAGCTGGCGCGCATACCCTTTGAGGCATTCGTATGGCGCGGCTCATGTCATGTTGAATGGCAGGTTCAAGCGGCGCGCTCATGCTCTCGGCTTTAAGTCACCTCGTCCGCAGAGGCCACCTCGGTAAACAAGCAGAGAAGAACCCTCGGTGAAGCAGCGACAGAACATAAAAAACCAACCTCGCCCTTTGCGCTGAACCTCCGGGTGCGTTAGAAATGACTGTGCGACGTTCTTCACAAATAGCTGAGGCCCCGCTTTTCCAATTTCCCCGTGCCTTGCTTTTCGAAGATTTTTTTTCTATTATGGCGAAAATTTTCACGCGCGCAGACCCGCTGCAATAGCGTGCGAGACACACAACATGAATGACTAAATCGATTCGCTGGGAGCGCTCCGCTCACCCGGCCAACCAAACGCACCTGTGAATTTTCCCCCGAAAAGGAGATGAGGGATGGCAGACAAATTCGTCGAGATTGTGGACGCCGCCGGCAACAAGCACGAATACCGCCCCGGCTTGGAAGGCGTGGTCGCCGCACCAAGCACGATTTGTTACATTGATGGCAACAAGGGCATTTTGCTCTATCGGGGCATCAGCATCGAAGAGATGGCCGCGCATTCCACCTTCGAGGAGACTGCATATTTTCTGTTGTTCGGCCATTTGCCCACCGGCAAAGAGCTGGCAGATTTTGATCATCAACTCAAGGCGCACCGCGAGCTGCCGCCGGCCGTGATCAAGCTGTTGCAATCGTTTCCGCCGCTGGCAAATCCCATGGACATGCTGCGCACCGCGGTATCCGCACTTGGCTTGGTCGATCCCGATCCCGAAAACGATTCCGTAGAAAAAAACACCGAACGCGCGATTCATTTGATTGCGGCCTTTCCCGCCATTCTCGGGGTGATTCAACGCCAGCGCAAAGGCATGCAGCCCGTAAAGCCGCGCAGCGACGGCAGCCACGCCGCGCATGTTCTGCAGCAGATTTCCGGCGAGGCCGCGGACGAATATGCCGCCAAGGTTTTGGACGTGTGTTTGGTGCTGCACGCCGATCACAGTTTCAACGCTTCGACTTTCACTGCGCGTGTGTGCATCTCTTCGCTCAGCGACATGTATTCCGCGGTTACGGCCGCGGTTGGCAGTTTGAAAGGGCCGTTGCACGGCGGTGCGAACACCGAAGTGATGACCAACTTGCTCGAAATCGGCAGCCTCGAGAAAGTCGAGCCGTGGGTCATGGAACGGTTGAAGGGCAGGGGCAAAGTGATGGGTTTTGGCCATCGCGTCTACAAAACCTACGACCCGCGCGCGCGTTTGTTGAGCCAGTACTCTGAAAAGCTCGCGCAACGCACCGGCAATTTGAAATGGTACCAAATGTCGCGCGAGATGGAGCGGGTGATGGAGCGCGAAGTGGCCAGCCGCGGCATTTATCCGAATGTCGATTTCTATTCCGCGTCGGTATACTACTATCTCGGCATCGAACCGGAATTGTTCACGCCCATTTTTGCGGTGAGCCGCATCGCGGGATGGACTGCGCACGTGCTCGAGCAATTGCACGACAATCGCCTCTTTCGTCCGCATGCCGTGTTTCAAGGCGAGATGAACGTCAAGTATGTGCCGATAGAAAATCGTTGAGACTATTCTCTGGCGAGAGTTTTTGCAGTTTTATTTTGGCTGTGAAAGATCAAGCGCATAACGCAAGGAGGAAGCATGGTGGATCAAATCCCGTCCGAAGTTGGCAGGCCGCAATTCATTGTCTCACCCAAAAGCAAGAGCACGGCGTTGTTGCTCTCATGGCTGATCGGTTTTCTCGGCGCGGACCGTTTTTACCTCGGCGATGTCGGCCTAGGCAT
>JABWAN010000253.1 GCA_013361015.1 Candidatus Zhuqueibacterota bacterium
GGCCTCCGTGGTTAAAAATCCTGGAAAATTGCGAGTCGTGTTGCGTTTGTTGTAAGCGAAGCGGCAATCTGCATTCATTCAAATGAAGTGCCATTGTGGCCAGCGGGTTTCTCCGTGAAGCTCTTAAATAAAAACAGAAGTCCACGCGCAATGTTTATGGCGCTTCGTACTGCGCGTGCAGAATCTGCACTTTCTACGTGCAGTTCCGCGAGCAAATCATGCTCGCAAGGACAACGAAGCATATCATTGCATTTGAGTTGCAAAGCTTTATATTCCACACATCACCAGGTTTGAATTTTGCACGAGCGAAGACATCACGATTTCTTACCTCCGGGCTGTCGTTTTATTTACCAATATAGTT
The DNA here is from genome assembly GCA_013361015.1 of Candidatus Zhuqueibacterota bacterium. Taxonomy (GTDB): domain Bacteria; phylum Zhuqueibacterota; class Zhuqueibacteria; order Zhuqueibacterales; family Zhuqueibacteraceae; genus JABWAN01. Next base: position 362 of record JABWAN010000253.1, read on the forward strand.
TTGCAGTGAAGCTCCTCGGCTCCGGCCGGACGACGCAAGCATTCTCATCTAGCGCCGGCGTGCGAAATTTGGGCGTCAACTTTATCTTGTCACGGTCATGTTGATTTCAGCCGAACGTTTACGGGCGTATTTGCCGTGTGCACTAAGCGCTCGTTTGTGCGTTAGCTCATTCGCGGTTTGCGTTTTCAGTCTGAATTTGGCATTGCTTTCATGCACCAACCCGGCGGAGCACAGCAATCCTCTCGATCCGGAATCGCCGGATTACACCGAGCATGGTACATTGCGCGGACAAGTCACGACTATTTATCCACCCTATCAAGCACTCGCGGGTGCGAGCATTCGGTTGTTGCCCGGGGGACTCTCGGTGCAAAGCGATGCCACCGGAAATTTTAGTTTTGGAAAACTCGCTAACGGGAATTATGCGCTCGAAGCTGCACTGTCGGGTTATGCGCTGCGGCAGCTCAACACGAAAGTGCTCGCGCGTGAAGAGCGCGTAGTGGAAGTGCGGCTCGATGCTTTGCCAACCGTAGCCTCGGCAAATGTCACAAGCGCGCGCGTTGCCACGCGCGAAGCAACTGCGCCACGTTTGTTTTTGGAGATCAACGCCGAAGTTACCGATCTCGACGGCGCGAATGATGTCAGGCGGGTGCTCGTAAGTATTCCGGGGCGCGTCGCGCCGGATACTCTGGCGCGCGCCGGCAGTTTCGCACGCTGGCAGCGCATTTTTCCAAACGATGAGCTTGCTCCTCTCAACCTTCACAATCTCGTGGGCGCGCCGTTGGAATTCCTGGCAGAAGACGGGGCCGGTGAAAAATCGCCTGCGCAAGCTTTCCAATTGGCGCGGCTCATCAATGAAGAGCCGGAGCCTACCTATCCGAGCAACGGCGAAACTTTTCCAAGAAACAACGACCGCAATCTGCGTTGGCAGTTGCCTGTGATTGCCTTTGATCATTCCGTACGCATCGAAGTCTATCGTTTGGATGCCGGTTTTCCGTTACTGGTTTCAACTTTAAACTTGCGCTCCGGTGCGAACAGTCTGCTCTATCCGGGGAGCTTGACCAGCGGCACGTATTACTGGACCGTGAAAATCATCGACGGCTTGGGCAATAGCAGCCGTTCGAAAGAAGCGACGTTCCAAGTGCAGTGAATTGGAGTGCTGGATTTTTGGAGTGTTGGAGTATTGGGATCCAGCTACTCCAAAACTCCACTGCTCCAACACTCCAATCATTTCAAACGAATATATGCCCGAACCATTACAGGAATTTTCCGACCCTCTCGTCGCACTGTCAACGATCAGCGAGAGCATCAACACGCTGTATGACATCGACGAGCTGCTCAAAAAAATCCTCGACATCGCGCTCCGCACGGTGAATGCGCAGCGCGGCGTGATTTTGATGTCGGAACACGACGACCCGGCGGAGCTGAAAGTGCGCTTGTCGCACAATCTCGACTCGAACACCATCTCCGCGCTCGCGCCGTTCTCGCGCAGCATCGTCGAGGCTGCGCTGGCAAGCGGCGAAACGTTGATTACGTACAATCCCGAGGACGATACGCGCTTCACTGCTTCGACCAGCATTGCCAACCAGAAAATCGTAGCCGCGGCGTGTTTGCCGTTGCGCATCAAAACCCGGCGGCTCGGCGCGATCTATATGGACAGCACGGAAACGCGCGGCAAGTTTCGCCCGGAGATGGAGCCTTTTCTCAATGCCTTCGCGCACCAATCTGCGATCGCCCTCGAGAACGCGCAGATGTACGAACAACTGCGCACGGAGAATCGCCGTTTGCGCCACGCGCTGGCGAACACGAGCGAGTTCAAAGAGATCATCGGCACCAGCCAGCCTATGAAGCACGTGTTCGACGTCGTGCGCAGCGTGATGGACACACCCGCCACGGTTTTGCTGCTCGGCGAAAGCGGCACCGGCAAGGAGCTGGTGGCGCGCGCGCTGCACTACAATAGCCGTATCAAAGACAAACCCTACATTGCGCTGTTTTGCGGCTCGCTGCCGGAGAGTTTGTTGGAAAGCGAATTGTTCGGCCACAAGCAGGGCGCCTTCACCGGCGCAACACACGACAAGAAAGGCTTGTTCGAAGAAGCCGATGGGGGCACGATTTTCCTCGATGAGATCGGGGATATTAGCCCGAAAATTCAAACCCTGCTGCTGCGCGTGTTGCAGGAACGCGAAGTGCGCCGCATCGGCGAAACCAAAGTGCGCAAGATCGAAGTGCGGGTCGTTGCGGCCACGAACAAAGACTTGCAGGAAGAAGTGAAAGCCGGGCAGTTCCGCGAAGATTTGTTTTATCGCCTCAACGTCATCACGATTGCAGTGCCGGCGCTGCGCCATCGCGGCAACGACATTGTGTTGCTCGCACAGCATTTTTTAGATCGCGCGGTCGGCAAAAGCAACCGCCCGATTCGCGGTTTCTCGTCGGAAGCGATCGAAAGCATGCTCGCGCACGATTGGCCGGGCAACGTGCGCGAACTTGAAAACACCATCGAGCGTGCAGTGTTGCTGGCGAAGGGCGAATACCTCACGCCCGCAGATTTGCGCTTAAAAAGCGAGCCGGCCGCCCCGCTGGAAATGCAAACGCTGCGCGACCACGAACGCCGCATCGTCGAAAGAATTCTACAAGAGCACCAGGGCAACGTCACCGAAGCGGCCAAAGCGCTCGGCGTATCGCGGCGCTGGCTGCACTATCGGCTGAGGGAATGGCAGTTGTGAAAAAGGTCGGCCAGTACCAACTGACCGCGGAAATCAAACGCACCGAGTACGGCGCGACGTATCGCGGTTGGGATGCGGCGCAGCAACGGTTGGTATTGCTCAAAACTTTCAAGCCGCACGGCGAAGCGCAAATCGTCGAAGCCTGTGCCGCGCGTTTCGTACAGGAAGCGGAGGCCTATTCGCGCATCGCTCATCCCAACGTGGTCAAGTTGTGGGATTACGGCTACGATAGCGGCGTATGTTATCTCGCGCTCGAGTTTATCGAAGGCCGGGATTTGCGGCGCGTGCTGCAACAGTTCGGCGCGTTGCCTGTTGAAATCGCGGTTGCGATTATTTATGAAGCCCTGCACGGGCTGGCAGAGATTCATCGCCAAAACATTATTCATCGCGATCTCAAACCTGAAAACATTTTGCTCGGGCTTGACGGGCAAGTCAAGCTTTGCGATTTCGATCTCGCCACACAAGAAGATGAGACTGCGGCGCACACGGGTTTGACCGGTTCACCGGGATACGTGGCGCCGGAAGCAATACTTGGCGAAAAGCTCACAAGCGTTGCGGACATTTTTTCGCTGGCCGTAGTGTTCTATGAAATGCTCACGGGCGCGCGCCCGTTTCACGCGGGTTCGCCCAGCGGCGAGATGAGCGCCATCGTGCGTCTCGCACACTTGCCGTTGCATAAAGTTTTGCACGATGCGCCCATGCGCTTGGAGGAGCTGCTCGATCTCATGCTCGCCAAGCGTCCGCAAAATCGTCTCGCGAGCGCGACGGAAGCGCAGCTCTGGCTGGAAAACCATTTTGAAGTGGGCACGCCCGAGTCGCGCGCGGAGTTCCTTCGTACTTATCTCGAAGCGCCCGCCACATATCGCGCCACGGGCCTGGTGGCGCGTAAACCGGCGATGGCGCCTATGAGCAAAACCGCACGATCTCGGCGTTGGGTTTATGCCGTGGGTTTCGCCGGAATACTATTTCTGGGTGGCGCATGGTTTTATTGGCAGGCACAACGACGCACGGATCCCGCGAATGTGCACTCGACTCAGCAGCCCTCATCAATGCAGACCATGGCAGACTCATTGGCGTTCTCGCATAACCCCAAACCCGCGCCCTCAACCGAGGTTATCAAATCGCCATTGAACATTGCCGCGGAGGCCGCAGTGATTCCGGCGACCGTGGCGGAAAGCACAAAAGTGGAAACGCCTTCATCCACTTCATTTTCGCGCACGCTCTGGATTCGCAGCAATCCGTGGGCGTATCTTTTTCTGAACGGCGACTCGCTCGGCATGACGCCGCTCGCGGTGGCAGTGCGAACGAGCACATCTCCACAACAACTCGCATTTAAGAATCCACAATTCCCGCAAGTGGAAGCCGCATTGCAGCTCGACACACAGACTGCGGACACGCTCACCTTCTCGCTATGGGAACGCGTGGCGCAGTTGGAATTACAAATCACGCCTTGGGCGGAAGTTTATGTCAATGATGAAAGACGTACATTAGTGGAAGGGGAAAAAAACATACTGCTCTTGCCGGGGAAATACCGCCTGCGTTTCGTGCACACACAGTTGGGTGAGAAAACAGAAACGGTCTCGCTGCGTGCGGGAGAAGTACGGTACTTGGCGGTAAATATGTTTTGACGGAAGGGAAGTACATTTTGCAACTCGTGACGATCGGCAGCATTACACTTTTGCTTTGGGCGTGGCCGCTGCTGCCGGCAAACGCCCAAAGCAACGCCGCAGACCGCGCCAAAGAGATTCAACGCGCTTTGCAGCGTGCGGACTATCAATTCGCGAGCGCTCTTGCGGACAGCGCAATTGCAAATTTCAAGCAATTCTCGCCCACACAATTGGCGGAGATTCATGCCTTGCGTGCGCTGGTAGCTTTGGAGCAGAATCAATCCGCAATTGTTGAGGCGCACTTTCTCATGGCGTTACAACTCGCGCCCGAGCTGCAACTCGACCCCATTTTCTTTTCGCCGGCTGTGCAAGCGCGTTTCGAGCAATTGCGCGCCCAGTTGCCCAAAGCTGAAACACCGCAACGCGTCGAAACACGCTACGTCATCGTTCCCGATCCGCGCATCAAAGCCGCCGGGAAATCTCTGCTACTGCCAGGCTGGGGGCAACGCGCCAAAGGCCATCGCACACGCGGTTTGCTCTTCACTTCTGCGGCCGCGACTTTCGCGGCAGCGACATTGACCACCCATTTCTTGCGTGCTTCTGCCGAAGACAATTATCGTAAAGCCAATTCCCAAAACGTCGCGCAGCGCTATGACACGTTCAATCGTTATCACCTGCTGCGCAATAATTTCGCGTTGGGCTTGGGATTGATCTGGAGCGCGAACGCGCTGGAAGCCTTGCTGTCTCCGGCGCACACGGCTCCGGTCTCTATCGGTATCATTTCTCCCAATCTGCCTGCCGCTCACGCCTTCTTGTTAGCCGTAGCCGTCAAATTTTGATCCCCTTTTTTACTCTCTCTTATCCGCTTACTGTCAAATCCGCTTACAAAAAGCTTTTGGGTTGCAGTCTGTCTTGAAAGCTCCTCACAAATTCTCCTGCACAAACTCCGTCAGCGTTTCGAACAGGTGCAAAAACACAAACGGGTTGCCGGTGCCCTGCAGGCTGTGATTGCCGCCGGGGTAGAGCATGAACTGAAAGCGCTTTTTGTTCTTTTGCAATTCCCTGAGCAAGTGCAGCGTGTTGATGAAATGCACGTTGTCATCTTGATCGCCATGCACGATCAGCAACTCCTGGTCATCGCGCAAGTTCGCAACGAAATTCAACGGCGAGGCTTCTTTGTAGCCTTGCGGATTTTTTTGCGGGGTGGACATGTAACGCTCGGTGTAAATCGTATCGTACATGTCCCAATCGCCGCCGGGGGCGATGGCGATGCCGAGTTTGAACACTTGCGGGCCGTCGTATTTTGTCATGGCCATAAGCGTGTTGTAGCCGCCGTAGCTCCATCCCCAAATGCCGATGCGCTTTTCATCCACATAAGGCAATGCGCCGAAATATTTCGCCGCAGCGATTTGATCGCGCGCTTCGACGGTTCCCATGTTTTTGTGAACCGCGCTCTCGAATGCTTTGCCGTAACCCGCGGCGCCGCGATTATCAACACACGCGACAATGACTTGGTGCTGCTGCGCCAAATACGCATGAAAGTATCCGAAGAAACCATCCCATGAATCCGTGACGTTCTGCGCTGCCGGGCCGCCATACGTGTACATGAGCAACGGATAATTGCGCGAAGGATCGAAGTTGGTAGGCTTGATGAGATAAGCGTGCAGCGTGTTATTGTCCGCGCCGGGCAGCGTGAGAAATTCCGCTTGCGGAAAATCGTGCTCCGCAACCGTGCGCATCAACGCGGCATTGTCTTCGAGAAATTTCACCAACGCACCCTCGGCTTTGTGCAAGCGCGTCACCGCCGGCGTGTGGCGATTGGAATAGGTGTCGATGAAATAGCGCCAATCTTTCGACCAATTGATATTGTGCGTGCCGCGCTCTTTTGTAATCTTCACCGGCGCAGCCGCGTTCGAAGATTTATTCGGATCGAACGTGACGCGATACAAATGTGTCTCACGCGGCGCTTCGGCATTCGCGCTGAAATAAAATTGCTTGCTCTTCGCATCATAGCCGTGAAATGCGGTGACTTCCCACGCGCCGCGCGTGATTTGTTGCGCGGGCCCGCCTTCGGTTTTGTAGAGATACAAATGATTGTAGCCGTCGCGCTCGCTTTGATAGAGCACGTGCTTGCCGTCTTCGAGATAAACCAATTTAGGATTGCCGCCGAACGGATCGAACGGCTCGACCCACGTGCTTTCTTTATCATCAAAAATTGTTTTGAGTTGAACGTTTGCCGGATCGCCGTGCAGCAACGACACGTGATTCTGCTCGCGATTCATGCGCAGCATCCACACATAATGTTTACCGTTGATTGCGGGCGTCCATCCCAAGCGTGGAATGTATTCGAATGCTTCGTTGTCTTCGTGCCAATTGCCGGTGGCGAAATATTGCGGCTTGCCGGTGGCGATGTCGATCACGCCGACGCGAATTTCGCTGTTCGCTTCGCCCGCGCGCGGAAAGCGAAAGCGCTTGAGTTCGGGCCGCTCGCCTTGCAAATCTGCCATCACAAAATCACTGGTCTTTGATTCATCAAGCTGCAAGAACGCGAGATAACGGCCATCGGGACTCCATGCCCAACCGTCGCGCAAGCCGAACTCTTCTTCATAAACCCAATCTGTCGTTCCGTTGATGATCGTACCTTCCGCGCCGTCGAACGTGAGTTGCGTTTCTTTCATGCT
>JABWAN010000254.1 GCA_013361015.1 Candidatus Zhuqueibacterota bacterium
GGAGAATGCTGTTTGATTGCGGACTGATGAGCGTGCCTTCGGTCGTCACGGCCAGAAAGTTCGCGCCGGAAAATTCTTCGATGTACTTGTTGTGCACGGCATCGAGATAGAGCACGTCATTGAACGGCTCTTCGCTCACGCGCACGGGTTTGTCATGCACCCAATCATAGCCGCGACGCGCAAGCTGCGTGGGCAAAAGTCCGGGAACATAATTGCTCGCGGCTTTCGTGTTGCCCGTGCCGCCCGGCGCGGCGCGATGGAACGAGCGCGTAATGAGCACGCGCATGCCGCTCACCGAATAATACGCGCGCACGGGCGAAGTATAAACCAAAAAGAGATGGTCTTTCGCGGGCCGCACGCCGAGCTGCGGGCCGTGCCCGAACAACAGCGGACGCACGTAAAGACACATCGGGTTGCGCGTTTCCCACGCCCAATTGGCCGCATGAAACGGCGGAATGAATTCACGATTCGCCAATACCGTCTGCGCCGCGGCCTCGACAAACATGTCGATCGGAACTTTCGGCAAGAGCACACGGGCCGCGGATTTTTGCAAACGCGCGGCATTCATTTCCGGGCGAAAGAGCACGACCCGATTCTTCGCAGAGACAAAAGCTTTGCTGCCCTCAAAAACTGCCGGGCCGTAGTGCAACGCGCACGTGGCCGGGTGGAGAGAAAGGTCGCGCAAAGGCACCACGGAGTTCGCGCCGACACTGCGCCAATTCTTCTCTTCATATTCTTCCGAATAGTAATTTTCATAACCAACTTCGAAACAGCAGTCGGGCCAATGCATGCGTTCATTCGGATCTTCACTGGTCACATGGCAAGCGAGGTACATAAACTTCGTTTTGTAAGCATCAAAAGCGAGCTTGTCAAAGTCCGGCACGCTTAGCTTGCGGACCGGAACAGTGATCGCGCCATTGCTTTCTTCGGCGGCTGCGGTGGTGGGTAGGTATGCGATCATTTCATAGCCTCTCGGCAAGGTGCGCTAGCACGATCATGGCAAAGCCGACAGCAATGCTGCGCTGGGATTGATCATTGCTAGGAGCAGGTGAGCCAACTTATTCGTCCGAGTGATTTGGATGTCCTCATAGCTGCTGCGATGTTCTTCACATGAAAAACATAAAGTCTGAATGTCAAGCACGCAGGTTTGTTTTCCAGCCGCGGCTTTTCCAAGCCGAGCTTTGCGGCATGGTCGCACCGTTCTGCGGCGCGGCGATGGTTTGTGTGCGTGTTTCGCGTTCGAGTGCCGCGGCCAAAGCCGCGACGGCTTGCAGCTTTTTCCAATCATGGTGCCCGTCACGGTGCAAAACCATTTCATTGCCCGTGAAAAAATTCGGTACAAAGTGCGTATCGAAATCGCCGGCACAAAACTTTTCGTGTTCTAAAACCCACAGGCAGAACGGAATCGTAGTTTTCACGCCGCCGATTTCATACTCGCGCAGCGCACGGCGCATGCGGCGAATCGCCTCGGCACGCGTTGCGCCCCACGCGATGAGTTTTGAAATCATGGGATCATAATACACGGAAATCTCGCCGCCCTCATACACGCCGCTGTCTTCACGAAGGCCGAAGCCGTCGGGCTTGTGGAGATGCGAAATGCGGCCGATTGCTGGAATGAAATTACTCTCCGGGTCTTCCGCATAAATGCGGCATTCCACCGCATGGCCGCGCCATTGCACTTCCTCCTGCGTCAAGGGCAGCTTTCCACCGGCCGCGATCTCAAGCTGTAGCTTCACCAAATCGAGGCCCGTCACCATTTCCGTAACGGGATGCTCGACTTGCAAGCGCGTGTTCATTTCCAAAAAATAAAAGTGGCGATGCTTATCAACGATGAACTCGATCGTGCCGGCATTGACATAGCCGCAACTCTTCACCGCGGCCACTGCGGCTTCGCCCATTTGCCGCCGCGTCTTTTCATCCAACAAAGCAGACGGCGCTTCTTCGACTACTTTTTGATGGCGGCGTTGAATCGAACATTCACGCTCGCCGAGATGAATCGCGTTGCCGTGGCTATCCGCGAAAACTTGAAACTCGATGTGGCGCGGGCCTGCGACATACTTTTCGAGATAAACCCGGCCGTCGCCAAAAGCCGATTGCGCTTCCGAAGCGGCCGTGCGAAAGAACGGCGCCAGATCTTCCGGCTTATGCACGAGGCGCATGCCCTTGCCGCCGCCGCCGGCCGCAGCTTTGAGCAGAACCGGATAACCGATTTCATCTGCAATCTGCCGCGCCGCGTCAATATCCGCGATGGGATCGAGAATACCGGGCACGATGGGCACGCCCGCGCTGTTCATCAATTTGCGCGCCGCGGTTTTGTCGCCCATTTTGCGCATCGCCGCACCCGGCGGGCCGATGAACACCAGCCCCGCATGTGCGACCGCATCAGCGAACTCCGGATTTTCGGAAAGAAAACCATAACCCGGATGAATCGCCTCTGCGCCGCTCTGTTTGGCCGCGGCGAGAATTTTTTCCTGCACGAGATACGACTCGCGCGCGGGCGCGGCGCCAATGTGATATGCTTCATCCGCCATGCGCACATGCAATGCGAGCCGGTCTGCTTCGGAAAATACCGCAACGGTGCGAATGCCCAACTCGCGGCACGTGCGCATGATGCGCACCGCAATCTCGCCGCGATTGGCGACTAGAATTTTTTTGAACATGTCAGCTTGCTTGATCTTCATTCGCTTGCAGCGACGCCAAATTTTTCAAAATGATTTCGCGCAATGCCTGCGCTTCTTGCAGCGCGAGTGCAACGTTTTCATGCGTAAGCTCCGCCTCGTGCGTTTCCGCCGGATATCTTTCTTCGAGATAGTACTCTTCGACGCGTCGGCACAATTCGACAAACGGCGCAAGGGCAGGTTCATGAACCATCGCTTCACGCAGCAGTTTTGTGGTTTCATGCGTCTTTTGCAGTTCCCAGCCGTGCGCTAGCAGAAAAGCCTTGAGATATTTTTCCAGCGCCTGCTGCAAGCGAAACGCGGCATCTTCAATATCGCCTTCGATGAGCCGTTGCGTCGCGCGCTTCCAATCTTTTTCAGCCACGTTCAGCCCATCGAGCGGATAGAGCGAATCCTTTCTCGCTTTTGCCATGGTCACCAACTCCTCGTCGATTTGATACGCGGGGTCGCGATATAACTCGATGCCGTGCTCCAAGATTTGTTGAACGAATTGATCGCCTCTTTCGAGGCGCCGGCGCACTCGTTCCGGCGTGTATATTACCGATTGCACGGAACGCAGGCGGTTGCCGGCGCCGTTGCCTTCCTCCAGCAAAGTGCTTCGCGCGACGGTGTTGCCTCCGTTCTCTTTGACGATAAACAGATCAATATCACTATCGTCGCGCGCCGTGCCCGTGGCCTGCGAGCCATATAAAATAATTTGCTCCACGCCCGGCTCCTGCGCCAAACGCGCAGCTAGCTGCTCGATCAAGGGCCGCAGCGGGTTTTGCGCAAAAGCCTTGCGTGTTGATGCGGTTGTCGTGGCCGTTGTTTCCATGCTGCGCATGACGCTATTTCATTTTTTTATGTTCCGTCGCTGCTTCACCGAGGGTTCATCTTTGCTTGTTTACCTGACTTTTGTTTCTTCGAGCAAGGTGACTTCAAAGCGATGGCATCCCGCTGCCTAACGCTTTTTTTCAAACCAAGGAAAGCGTGCAGCGGCATGACGGAGCCGGCCCGCGCACGCCCGAAGTCTTGACGCTCCCAAACCCCACAACTCCATCAATCCAACCTTGCACTGAAACTCTCCAACGCCTCTTCCTCGTCATCAAAACTTTCGATGACGTTGTCGAGCTTGGCGATCTTAATGAGCGTGAGCACACGCGGCCGTACATTGCACAACTTGAGACTGCCCTCCGACATGCGCATTTGCCGGATGCCGAATAAAATTGCACCGAGGCCAGAACTGTCAGAGTAATCGACTTTGGCCATGTCGAGCAGAACCTTGCTCTGCGGAATTTTGGCGAGTACGAGCAAATCCGCCTTCAGCTCGGAGGCGAAGTGCAGGTCCAAGCGTTCCTCTTCCAAACGAATGACGGTGACGTCGTTCTTGGTTTCGGTTTTGAATTTCATGGGCGCTCCAAGATTTTTTTCAAGCAAGATTATTACTGACCAAACCGTTTATAAGCTTTCTGGCGAGGATATTTTGAATGAAAAAAGGCGTGCTTAATAGTTTTGCTAGTAATGGTTTTGCTTATAGGCGATTACTTCATCAAACTCAGAATAAAATTCTGAAAGTTTTTTGAGCTCCGCACGGATCAAGAACACCCGCGGAAACAGCCTTTCAGAGTGCGTTTTTGATCCGTGTGCTGCCCGAAGGGCTTCGGTTTTCAGCGCGCCTGAAAATCCGAGTTAGGTCTTCACAACGGAATATTGCCGTGCTTCTTCGCCGGATTTTTATCGACCTTGTTTTCGAGCATCTGCAACGCCGCAATCAACTTGGGCCGCGTTTGCGCCGGCTCGATGACCTCGTCAATGTAGCCGCGCTCCGCTGCGATATACGGGTTCGCAAATTTTTCGCGATACTCCCGCTCCTTTTGCGCCATCATCGCCTCGGGATTCTCGGAAGACTCGATTTCCTTTTTGAAGATAATTTCGACCGCGCCCTTCGGGCCCATCACTGCAATCTCCGCGCTCGGCCACGCGTAATTCACGTCCCCGCGAATGTGCTTCGAGTTCATCACGTCATATGCGCCGCCGTAAGCTTTGCGCGTGATCACCGTAATTTTCGGCACCGTGGCTTCGCAATAAGCATAAAGCAGTTTTGCGCCATGTTTGATAATGCCGCGCCACTCTTGTTCGGTTCCCGGCAAAAAGCCCGGCACGTCTTCGAACGTCACGAGCGGAATGTTGAACGCATCGCAAAAACGCACGAAGCGTGCGGCTTTGAGCGAAGAGTCAATATCGAGCACGCCCGCGAGCACTGCGGGTTGATTCGCGACGAAGCCCACGGACTTGCCTGCGAGTCGTCCGAAACCCACGACGATGTTCGCAGCATATTGCTCGTGTACTTCCATGAAATCGCCGTCATCCACCACGCGCGTTATCACTTCTTTAATGTCATACGGCTTGTTGGGATTTTCCGGCACGAGCGTGTTCAGTGTTTCGTCTTGGCGATTGCTATCGTCATTGCACGCGCGCAGCGGCGTCTCTTCGCAGTTATTCTGCGGAATGAAACTCAGCAAGCGCCGAATGTTTTGCAAACACGCGACTTCATCATTCGCGAGAAAGTGCGCGACGCCACTCTTCGTCGCGTGCGTGTTCGCGCCGCCCAACTCTTCGAACGAAACGTCCTCGTGCGTCACGGTTTTCACCACGTTCGGCCCGGTGACGAACATGTAGCTCACGTTCGGCACCATGAAAATGAAATCGCTGATCGCGGGCGAATACACCGCGCCGCCCGCGCACGGCCCGAGTATCGCGGAGATTTGCGGCACCACCCCGCTCGCGAGCGTGTTGCGCAGAAAAATATCTGCGTATGCGCCGAGGCTCACCACGCCTTCTTGAATGCGCGCGCCGCCGGAGTCGTTCAAGCCGATGATGGGCGCGCCGTTCTTCATCGCGTGATCCATGATTTTGCAAATCTTCGCGCCGTGCGCTTCCGAAAGCGAGCCGCCGAGCACCGTGAAATCTTGCGAGAACACGTACACGAGCCGGCCTTCGATGCGTCCATAGCCGGTCACCACGCCGTCGCCTAAAAATTTTTGTTTATCCAGTCCGAAATCTCGCGAGCGATGCTGCACGAGCATGTCCAATTCTTGAAAGCTGCCTTCGTCAAGCAGAATATCGATCCGCTCACGCGCCGTGAGTTTGCCGCGTTCATGCTGCTGCGCGAGGCGTTTTTCCCCTCCGCCTAAAAGCGCTTTGCTTTTCAAAGAACGTAGGTGTGCAATCTTTTCGGAGTTGGTCATAACGGCTCAAGCTTTTCCTTCCGCTCCACCACCATCCCAAACACGCACGGAGCTTCATGAAGCGCAGGGATGGCACTCATTTTTCGCCGAGCAGTATAACCAAGCATGCCAAAAAAAGCAAAGACTTTTACGTAAGCGGATTTGATTCTATCCTATCGTCAAGAATTTTTCAGCGTCATGATTCTCATATGAACGCAGACATTCGCACAAGCTGTGGCAGCTAAGGAAAAGTAGTCAATAACATTCTCTTGCAAGTCCCGATAGATTTTGTTATTCTAAAATAGCATCGGCTGTGTTTCCTCATCAAAGTTGCCTCAAAATATTCTGACAGTTTATCAAGCCATGGCGCTGACGGTCGAACAAGCATATCAACTTGTCCTTCGAGACGCTGGCTTTATTCTACCAGATCAAAGCCCAGTTTCACGCCTCATTCAATCTCGAGATGTAGACCGAGATTTTTCAACTTCATTGCGCTACAAAGACGTTTTCAAGAAGATTCGCATAGACGCTGTGTATGAAACTTCTGGAGGGTTGTCGGAGATTCCAGCTTCGCCGTGCATTTATTTCAAAAAAATCGACCAACCAACACCTGATCGTTTTCTTGAACTTCAAAGAGAAGTTTGGTCTGAAGGCCGCACGCCAATGCTTTGGATCGTTACGCCTACTGAAGTGCGAATTTATAACACGTTCTCCAAACCGCGAAAAGACGATGACGAAAAAAAACGCCTGCTTGATATTTTGCCAATAACGGCGGATAACCTTGAAAGAGCTAATGAATTTCATCGCGTGCTTTTTGATACAGGGGCATTTTGGAGTACGCCGAAAGGGAAAAAGATTAACCGACGTGAGCGTATGGACGAAGTACTGCTGCAAGATCTTCGTGATACCGAAACATTTTTGATAGAAAATGGTCTGGAGGTTTCGGTTGCACATGCTGTGCTCGGTCGCACTATTTTCGCTGCTTATCTTCAAGATCGTGAAATTCCCAATCGCCAGGAGCGCGGGATTCTTAACCGTCATTTTTTTCAACGAAGATATGGCTGCCACTCACTAATTGAATTGTTGAATAGTAGCAAAGAAAAAACTTATCTTTTCTTTACATGGTTACATGAGACATTTAACGGTGATCTGTTTCCAGTTGATCGCGTAGAAAAAAATCAAGTCAAGCTGTTTCATTTGAAAGTGCTTGCCGATCTTCTTTCCGGCGCAGATATGAGCACTTACCCACCCAATTCGGAAAAAAGCGGAACCGGCCCGCAACTCCGTTTCTTATTCCATCCCTATCAATTTCAATATATTCCAATTGAGCTGCTCAGCAGCATTTATGAAATGTTTACTCATTCGCGTGATTCAGCCGCTGCCCGTGCACAGAGCGTTCATTATACCCGCCTCCAACTCGTTGAGTTGGTTTTAAGCTTGGCCATGAAGAATGTGAAAAGCGAGGCCCGTGTCTTGGACCCTTTTCGAAGATTGGCCTTAATGAAGGCTCGAGAAAAGGGACGCCCACTTGTCCGCACAGAGTTGCATGAATTGCTCACTTCTCAAATTTTTGGAATTGATATCGAACGTGGCGCCATTCAAGTCTGTGCATTTAGCCTTTATCTGGCTTTGCTCGAGCTTGATCCCGATCCTCAACCTCCCAGTGCCTTAAAGTTCCCCAAGTTGGTTAACCCTGAGCCGAATAACAAACGCCTGCCTAATCTTTATGTGCAAGATGTTTTCAATCATGAGCATCTATTCAATCAGAACGAACCATTTTCCGAGCAAAAATTTCATTTAATTGTGAGCAACCCGCCGTGGACAGCTCTGACCGAAGACGATGCGTCGCGTGATCCTGACGACCCTGAAAAAGGCAGGCAATGGGGCTTGGAGTATTGTAAGCAACATCAAATTCCGGATCGCAAGCCCGATCAGGCTTTGTTCGCCATCGTCCAAGGCGGGCTGAATCCCGGCTGGCGGGTGGAATGCGCCGAGGCCCTGGCGGCCATGGATTTCCCGGGGTATGCCTTGGGCGGATTCAGCGTCGGCGAGCCCACCGAACAGATGTTGACCGTGCTTGCCGAGTCTACAGCGCCGCTG
>JABWAN010000255.1 GCA_013361015.1 Candidatus Zhuqueibacterota bacterium
GAAACATTGCGGCTGCCCAAAACCGCACCAGCGCCCACGGTGATATTCGCCGTAAGCTGCGTGCCGCTATTCACCGTTGTGGAATTGATCGTAATATTCGCGCCGAAATCGACAGTGGTCGCGCCGCTCAAAAAGCCGCTGCCCGTGAACACAACGTTCAGCGTTTGACCTTGACTCGCCGTAGCAGGAGTGATGCTCGCCAAAGTTGGAACGGGGTTGTTGATCGTGAGGCTGTTGGCCAGCGTTGCGGCGCCGCCGCCCGGCGCGGGGTTCGTCACGCTCACGTCGCGCGCGCCCAATGCCGCGTTCGCAGCAACGGTGATATTCGCCGTGAGCTGCGTGCCGCTATTCACCGTGGTCGAATTGACGGTGATATTCGTGCCGAAATTCGCGACCGTCACGCCGCTTAAAAATCCGCTGCCGTTTAAAGTAATATCCAACGTCTGCTCGCGCCCGGCGAGATTGGGCGTGACGCTTGTCAAAGTCGGCGAGGGGTTATTGACCGTGAAACCGGCAGTGAGTGTGGCGCTGCCGCCGCCCGGAGGAGGATTCGTCACGACGATGTCGCGCGCGCCGGTGGCTGCGAGCGCACCAATCGTAATGTTCGCGGTGATCTGCGTCGCGCTATTTGCAACCGCAGAATTCACCGTAATGTCATTGCCGAAACTCACCGTGGTGACACCGTTCACGAAATTCGTGCCGGTGAGCACAACGTTCAAAGTCTGCGTGCGCGTGCCGCTGTTCGGCGCAGCATTCGTAATGGTGGGCACGCTGTTGTTGATGGCAAAGCCGTTGGTTAAAGTCGCGCTCCCTCCGCCCGGCGCAGCATTGGTCACCGTCACATTGCGCGGTCCGGTGGCCGCGCCTGCGCCGATCGTGATATTCGCGGTGATTTGCGAAGAAGAATTGACCGTGGTGGTATTGACCGTGATGTCTGCGCCGAAGCTCGGCACGCTCACGCCGGTGATGAAATTCGTGCCGGTGAGCACTACGTCCATCGCTTGTCCCAGCGCGCCCGTATTGGGCGCAGCGCCGGTAAGTGTCGGCAGCGGATTATTGACCGTGAAGCCGTTGGTCAAAGTCGCCGTGCCGCCGCCCGGCGGTGTGTTGGTCACTTGCACGTTACGCGCGCCGGTAGCCGCAGCCGGAGAGATATTGATATTCGCAGTGAGCTGTGTTCCGCTGTTGATCGTGGTGCTATTCACCGTGATGCCGGCGCCGAAATTCACGGAAGTGACGCCGGTTGCGAAGCCCGTTCCGGTGATCAGCACGTCCAAAGTTTGTAAACGCGCAGCCGCATTCGGCGCCGCGCTCGCAATCGTGGGAAGGGGATTCGGCGTGGCAAAGCGAATGGCGAGATTGTTGTGGAGGTAATCGTCATCCGCCACCACTTGCAAACCGGTCGAGCCGCTGCCGTTTTCGATGCCGACGGTGCAGCGATCGAGAGTCTCGCCGAGAGTCAAATACTGAAAAAGAATCTGCCCGTTGCTCTGCAAGATCACCTGAAACCTGTGCGTATCCGGATCGCCGTGGCCGGTGACATTGTGATACTGCACGATGAAGCGGCCGTTGGCAGAGTCGTGATAATGATAAACGTTGCCGCCATCCGATTGCAGATTATCCCAAAACACTGCAATGATATCATTCGGCGAATTGGGATCCGGGATCGTGTCATTGTTGCGATCCGAGCCGTCGGAGCCGAAGGTGAGATAACCGTTGTTGGAAATCGTCACGCTGTTGCGCGCCGTGCCGTAGAAGGGGAAAGAGAACGGCAACGAAACGGTTGCGAAGCCGTCGTCGGCCAAATTGAGCGGTGTGCCAAGTCCGGAAATCTCCACCCATTGAAAGACCGGCCCGCCCGGTGAATCGCTATCGATCCACTCATAACCGAACGCATCGGGTCCGCCTGCTGCCGGCATGGGTGCGAAGCTCGCGCTTCCCGATGCCGAAGTTACGACCAGCGGCGCAGCGGCGCTCTCATGCGCGAAAGCAACGCCGTGTGCAGGCCTTTCGGACTTTGCTGCGACGGTGGGAAATGCGGTGGCAGAGAACGGTTTTGCCTTGGTCTCCGCCTGCGCCACAAAGCACAAGCTTAACGCCACGGCAAGTGTTCTAATGGGATTGTGAAAGACGGATGGAAAACGAAATAACGACGCCCCTACAGCCAGCCCAAAACGGGAAGGGTGCTTTCGTAATTTCATTGTGTACAGCCCGGCTTATTCTGCGTAGCGCCGATCTAGCTAAGGCCATCCAATCTTCCTGATTGCATCGCAATAGCGCAGCGCGGCAGTTCGAGTAATTATGAGCGTGCTGCCCTTCCGTGGAGCTGACTATCTCACCTGATGATTCGTGGCCGACTCGGTGGTTTAAGAGGATTCCTGGCCCGAATTTTAGTTGCAGAAATCGGTGTGGTTTGAAAATACGTGGAGATGGTACTTGCAGAGACGGGAGTTTGCGTACACGTTTTCTTTGGGGCCCAGCTTTTCAAACGCGAATGAGTGCCAATGAATGCGAATCAAACATTCGCGGTTGCCCGTTGTTCGGTTTTTGAGCTTGGAAATTGGCTCTTTCTTTTTAGATTAAGCCGGAAGAAATAATCGCAGACAAGCCTGCGGAGTAGAATCCATTGAAACCGATAGAGGTCATTCGGGAAAAAGTGCGGCGCGGCGAGTATGAGTTTACGCTGCCACACTTCTTTGAAGAAATGGCGAATGACCATCTCATCTTTCCCGATATCGAGTGGGCTATTGCTCACGGAGACGTTCGGCGAAAGCTCACAAGAGATCCGCGAGGAACGCGCTACGAAGTCTTCGGCCCGGCATTGGACGGTGGAGAAATCGCCATTATCTGCCGCATCAAGAGCACGGGCAAGCTGCTGTTCATCACTACTTATGCCACGGAGTAAAGATATGAAAAGCTATGATTATGGCGAATGCGAAATTTGCGATACGCCCATGCAGGAGAGGTTGATCAAACAAGATTTTTGGATTCAAGGACAACTGGTGATCGTCTCACAAATTCCGGCCGGCGTATGTCCGCAATGCGGTGAAAAAATCGTGCGCGCGGAAATCGGGCGCAAAATCTCCGACCTATTGAGCGACAAAGAGCGCATTATCCGCGCCCCTCAAATTTCAGTGCCGGAACTCCAGCTCGATCTCGACGAAATGACAGCCTAAACCGCTCCACATTCATCTTATTCCCACCTTTAAACTCTGCTTGAGAGGATAATTGCTCAAGCAACCCGGTTTCAAGCATTCTCCTTCTACAAAAAATTTCCTTTCCACTTTCTTGAAAGCCTCCCGCATGCCGGTATAATCTACCAGCTTGCAACCTCATATTCCGCACGCGCTGTGAGCCGAGGGTAGATCATTGGATTAAAAGCCAGGCAACATTTTGCTTCAGAAAATTTATGAGGCCACGAATGTTAAGTAAATCACGGGTGCCCTGCTCTCGGCGCAGCAAGTCCGTCTTTCTGTTATTCGGGTTACTCGCTTGCATCAGTCTCCCTACCGCGCCAAGCTCGGCGCAAGTCAACGTCGACTTGCAGATCATCGACAATGTCATCTATTACATTTCGGATTTCGACATCACCGGCGGCGGACGCCCGGTGGACTTATTTTCCTGTGCGATCACCGGCGCACCACGCAACATCAAAATCCGCGTGCAAATGACCAGCGACCGCTATCCTTCTCCCTTGCTCGAGGCGCTCACCCGTACATTTGCCTTCAGTGGTAACTTGCTCATCACCTATCGCGACTTCCGCAATACAAATCCCGATATCACGGTCGAACGCTTCACTTATAATAGCGACAAACTCGGCGAGCTTGGCGATGCGATACTGCGCACCGGCCAGTTGCCCAGCGGCAGGTATGATATTACCGTCCAAGTGCTCGATCCGGTCACCGGCAATTTGCTCGGGCAAGATACCGAAACCTTGATCATTTCCAATCCCATCTCCTTGGATTTGATTTCACCCGGACAAAACGCGGGCACGGCCGAATGCCCCACGCTCTTCTCCAGCCTGCCCCAGTTCACGTGGAATTCCGACGCCGACAAATTCATCATCACGGTGTGCGAATACTTGCCCACGAATAGCAGCCCGGAAGACGTGATGCAAAACGCGCCACGCGTGCGCATGACTTTGAAACGCAATCAAGATTTTTTTGGCAGCCCGACCTTTCAGTATCCGACCGGCGGACTGCCGCTCCTGCCCGGACGCGTCTATTATTGGCAAGTCCTCGCGTTGCTCCAAACTGCGAGCGGTGAAGCGCAATTGCCCAGCGAGATTTGGTGCTTCAAAATTCACAGCAATGACGGCGTGGAAGATATGGTGAAACTGCAGCAGCTTATGAGCCTGCTTGCAAGCCTCGGTTTGCAGGATTTGCTGGAGCTCTTCAAACCCGGCGGTCCGCTCGCCGGCTATCAACCGAACGGCAAAATCCGCGTGAACGGCAAAAGCGTCGATCTCACTGAGTTGCTCGTCCTGCTGCAAAACGGCTCGATCAAGATTAAAGCATATAACGTGGAATAAAACACCTTACACTTTACACCTTACACCAACGTGTGGAAGGTGTAAAGTGTAACGCGTAAAATAGCCTTCGCACATCAACTTCGGAACCTCATATGAAATGCTACCGCGCTAGTTTAGCCTTCCTACTCGCAACGTTTTTCTCTTTCGCTTCCGCGCAAACACAACCGGCCAAAGACATCGCCGTGGTTTTGAAATCCACCGGGCAAGTGCGCGTGACGCGCGCACAGAACAGCGCCGCGGAAAATGCCGCGCGCGGCACACGGCTCAACAGCGGCAACGTCGTGCGTACCGGCGACGCCGCCGCGGCAGCGCTAATCTTTACGGATGACAAATCCATTCTCAAGATGCGGGAAAACTCCAAAGTGAGTATTGCCGGCCAACGTGAAGAAGACAGCATCATCAAAACCATCAAAATGGAATTTGGCCAGCTTTGGGCGAAAGTCACGCGCAGCGAGACGCCGTTCAAAATTGAAACGCCTTCCGGCGTGGCCGCGGTGAAAGGCACGCAGTTTTATTGCATTCTCGACGGCAAGGGCAACATGATCATCTTCTGCTTGGAGGGCGCGGTGGAGATTTTCAACAAGCTGGGCAAGGCGCTGGTGAATGCCGGGCAAACCGGCATTATTGGAGAGAACCAACCGCCGGTGTCGCGCCCGAGCAATGCCGGCGAAGTGCCGACGTGGGGCGATGAAGATCAGCAAAGCGGCAAGATCGAAATCGAGTTGCAGGACAAGAACGGTCAGAAGAAGAAGCTGATTCTGGAATATTAAAATGCAGAGGCGCTTGCGCGCGTTTTCACACCAGCTCGTTCCGGCAGAGTGACGGCGCAGAGAAGCGAAACTTGAAAAGTGATGCGTTCAATTCAAATCAATTTTACAGGACGATGAGGACAGCATGAAACCACGCGGGCTAATGCTTTTTTGTTTGGCAATAATGCCGTTGGCAGCGTTGATGAAAATGCGCGCGCACGCGGCGGAGGGAGCAACCACAAGCACGGTTCAGATCGATCACTTGCCCATCGCGTTCGCTGAAGCGGGCAAAAGCATTCCGATTGAAGCCAAAATGCAAACCCCGGGACGCGGCGTGGTTTATCTGCGCGTGTACTATCGCATTGCCGGTCAAAGCTCGTTTCGCTATTCCGACCTGCGGCCCAGTGCGAGCGGCTTCATCGGCGAAATCCCCGCAAGCGTCGTGAAACCGCCGAGCCTGCAATATTTTCTGCTCGCCTTGTTGAGTGATCAATCCGTGATGAGCATGCCTTCGCGCAATCCCTATGGCCAGCCTTTCGAGATTTTGGTCACGGCCGCGAGCAAATCGTCCGAACCGCGCAGCAGCGGCAAGCCCAATGAACTGCCGGCGCAAACCACGCAACCCAAAGCCGATGAGCAACAAGAGAACGAAGCGCCCAAGAGCATCTCACCGCAGTTGTTTGAAAAGCTTCGCCAACTCGAATCGTCCATGGCGGAGGGCGAAGCAGAAACCGAAACGCCGAGTGTGGCTGCCACTTCGGACGAAGGCCCGATTTTGATTCTCAGCCCGGAGCCGATGAGCACGATCGCCAGCGATGAGGCGCTAATCTCCGCGTCGTTCGATCCTTCCTTCGAGGTTGAGCCCGCGTCCATACGCATCGCGTTGAACGGTCGCGATCTCACGCAGGAGGCTGAAATTTCCCCTTTCTTGGTTTCGCTGAATCCGGGCAGGCTTAAGAGCGGCGAATATCGCGTTGCCATTTCGGCGACTGATGCCTCCGGTCAAAACATCGGGCCGGTGAGCTGGCGCTTTCAAGTCGAAGCGCAGAGCGGCGGAGAAAGCGAGACTGCGCAGGCGAGAAAACTCGCAAGCGGCGTAGTCTTCGTCGATACGCAGCACGAGAAATTCAACAACGTGCCGTTCGACCACAACAGTCTCGGTGGAAATCTGGAAGGCCAAAACGGCCTTCTTTCATATCGGGCCGATCTGTTTCTGACTTCGCTTGAGGATCGGGCTTTTCAGCCGCGTCATCGCTTCGCACTGACGGCCGGTGTGCCGACGCTCACGGTCACGCTGGGCGATGCCACGCCTTATCTCAATGACCTCGTGCTGTGGGGCCGGCGCGTGCGCGGTGTGCAAGCTCGTTTTTATACCGGCTGGGTGAATTTGGATTTCATCAAAGGCGAAACCGTGCGAGAGATCGTGCCAATCATAAGGACGATCGTAGATTCTACTGTAACGCCAAATGACACAAGTTTCGCTGTGATCCGCCGTAGCACATTTAGTCAATCATTGCTCGGCGTGCGTCCCAGTTTCGGTGGCAAAACTTTTCAACTCGGCTTCATGTTTTTGAAAGCGAGTGACGACACGACTTCCATCAATCCGGACTCTGCTGACTCCACAGGCGTTGCACCGCGCAGCAATCTCGTGCTCGGCTCGGACGTGTTGCTTGCGCTCATGCGCAATCGCGTGCAGTTCAAAGCTTCGGTCGCGCACGCCTTTGTCACCAATAATACACGACTACCAATTTTAAGCAAAGATTCCGTTGCCAGCCAATATGGCGTCGAGTTGCCGTTCGATCCGGCCAGTCTCAAAAGCTGGATCGTGGTGAATGAAAGCCTCACGCCGCTCGATCCGACCGGCGGCTCGGGCCTGGCCTATCAAATGGGATTCGAGCTGAACAGCTTCGGGCATTTCATCACTGCGGGCTACAAGCAAATCGGCAGCCAGTACGTTTCGTTTGGCCATGCATTTCTGCGCAAAGACATTCGCGGGTTTTATATAAACGATCGTTGGCGCATGCTCAACAATCGTCTCTTTCTCAATCTCGGGCTGGAGCGCTATCGCGACCACTTCGATGCAA
>JABWAN010000256.1 GCA_013361015.1 Candidatus Zhuqueibacterota bacterium
TATCACAATGAGCAAGCACAGGGACTTTTGGCGAAAGCCGAGGCACTCACCCAAGAAATTGATCAAAAGATTGCCGCACAAAAATACGCACATGCGATGGTGCTCATTCGAGAAGCTATCGCTATTCTCGAAAAAGCCCTCAAGCTCGCATTGGATTCTCCACTGCTGCGCTTGCACACTCGTGTGCAGGAGTTGATGCAGCGCGCGGAGACCGAAGTGCTCGGCAGCAACAATCGCGAGGCGATAAGATTGGTGCAAGAGGCGCGCAAGAATAAGTTGCTCGGCGAGCAAGCGGTGGCACGTACACAGCCGCTGCAGGCCGCACAATACTTCCAAGTTGCCATTGCACTGCTCGAACGTGCGCTTAAGTTGGTGGGCGGCAACCCCGGTGGCGACGGCAATCCGGTTGATCTTGTCAATCGTGGCCGTGACTACTTCGTCGATTTGAAAAAACAGTTGGAAGAGAGGCTGCGCAGTTGCGCAAACCCTGCCGGGCAGCGGTTGTATAATCAAACCCAAAGGCAGGAGCGGTTGGCGGAGGAGGCTTCTCGCCGCGGAGACTTTGCGCTCGCTTTGCAGCTTTACAATGGCGCGACGCGCTTGTTGCTGCGCGCGCTCGATCTCTGTCCGGCACAAAGCCAAAATGCGGATCAACTCGGCGCCGAATTGACGTTGCTGCGCGAGCTGATGGCTTCTGCAGAAGAGCAAGTGCTGCAGAGCAACAATCCCCGCGACCGGGCCATGTTGGATTGGGCGCAGAAGCTGATGCTCGAAGCCGAGGCCGCGCTGGCTGGGCAAAAACCAATAATAGCTTACGGCCGCCTCGAACGCAGCCGGCGATTGGTCGAGAAAGTTCTGCGCAACAAAACGCAAACGCCGATTGATTATCAAAAGCAGTGCGAGGAGTCCCTGCAACAATTGCGCGCAGACCTTGCCGAAACGCAAGAAGAGATCAACGCTTCGAATAATACTGAAGCGCAAAGCTTTTTTGAATTGGCGCAAAAGGCCGGCGCCGAGGCGGAAAGGATTTGTCAGCGTCAGCCGCATGCGTTGCTCTCGCTGGCCGCCTTTCGCGCAATGCTTCGCCTCGGGCATCAACTGCTGCTGCAATCCGAAACGTTTTTGCAGGAAAACACGCCCGCAATCCAAGACCGTGCCGCAATACAACAGCGGCTGAATCAACTCGACGCAACGATTGCGGAGGTGCGTTCGAATTTGACGAACGAACAAAAAGACTTTGCGACGATGCTCCTCACCCAAGCCGTAGTGCTTCGCGATCGCGCCCAGGCTGCTTTTCAACGCGGGCAATTTTATTTGAGCGCGGAGCTGTGTGATCTCGCCTTCGAGTTGTTGCGTGAGACGCTTAAGCTGGGCAAATGACGGCTCATGTGAAGCGAGCACTGTAAGCGGATAGGCCTGTTTCTACATCCGTAGAATTCTCCTTAACAAAAAAGTTGCTTTGGGATCGATTCCGATTTCAAGTGATTGATGACACTGCCGCGCGAAGGCAGGGCCGTTTATCCTGAATGTGGGAGGTGATGCGAATTCCCGTAATGAGTTCGGTTGGCGAGTTGATTGCCAATCGCTTCGTTTATGACGATGTTATGCTGGAGGCCGGAGTGTCCTTCTCGGCAAATCAAGTCGGTGTTTCATGGACTGAACGGATCCCTTTGTGCAAGCCTGCTTGTGCAAACGGTCCGAAGAATTCATAGGAGTCTGCGTATGAAAACCTTTCGCTATGTTGGTTTGCTTCTGTTCCTGGCTTTGCTCGGGAGCGCATTTGCGCAAATGCCGCATCCACCGCAATTGCTTGTCTCCCCGCGCGCGGTTGAGTTGCAACCCGGACAGGGGCAACGTTTCGAAGCCGCGGCATTCGACATGAATGGCCATCCCCTCCGTTTCGAGAGCATCACATGGCAAGTGTTGCCCGATACTCTCGGCAAGATTACCGATGACGGTTTCTTCATGGCTAGTCGTGGCGCCGGTGCCGGCAAAATTCTAGCGTTCGCCAAAGTCGGCTCTTTGCCTGCTCCTCTCGTCGGCGAAGCTATGGTGACCGTGGGCCAGCCCGGACAAAACCGTATCGTGGTCGTGGTCACACCGCCGCACGCGGTCGTTCCTCCGGGGCAATCGGAGACCTTCCACGCCAAAGTATTGCATCCTTCCAATATCGAAGTAAAGATCAAACAAGTGCGTTGGCATTTGCGTCCCGCCAATATCGGCACGATCGACTCCACGGGACGTTTCACTGCCGGTCCCAATTTCGGCGAGGGCCTGGTGGTTGCTTTCGTTGAAACCGACAAGGGCTTATTAAACGGAGAGGCGAAGGTGATCGTTTCGCCGCAGGCGAGCGCTGCAATCACCGGCCATGTTACGCCTGTGAATGCAGACATTCGTTTGTTCGGCATCGTGTGGGCCGAACGTCTTGGCAATGATTTCCCATGGCACGGCGAAGCGCGTATCGACTCCGCGGGCAATTATTTTATCGGCAGGCTCATTCCCGGGCTTTATATCGTCAAAGCGCAAGCGCGCGGTTACTTACCGGAGTTTTATAAAGACGCACGGTATTATTTTTTGGCCACGCCGCTGCAGGTGACTGCCGAAGACACACTCGCGGGCATCGACTTCAGTTTGGATAAAGGCGGAACGATAAAAGGCGTGATTACCTCCGAGGTCGATGGTTCCGCAATTGGCGGCGCGCACGTGTTCGCGCTGAACGTGATCACTAATGAAAAGCACCACACCCTCTCGAATGCCGACGGCAGTTATGCCATCGAGGGATTGGCAACCGGCAATAATTCCTATGCCGTCTTCACCGAGGCCGAGGGTTATCGCGGCGAGTTTTACGATAATGCCAACAGCCTGCTCACCGCGAAATTACTGACGGTGATTGAAGGCCAAACCGTCGAAGGCATCGACATGAGTCTCGGGCTGGGCAGCGCAATTGCCGGCCAAGTCGTGGATGCCATGAGCGGGAACCCCATTGCCAAAGCCGCAGTGATCATTTACGCCGCCACGGCTCCACGCTTCGAAGCTGTTCGCGTGGTGCAGACAAATGACGCGGGTGAGTATATCGCGAGCGTGCGCGCCGGAGATTATTATGTCGCTGTGGAGGCGCGAGGCTATCACAAAGAGTTTTATGATGGCAGCCGCGATCTGCGCAATGCCAAGCTCGTGACGGTCGTCGCAGAGCAACACACCACCGGCATCGATTTCGAGCTCGATCCGCTCAGTACCATTAGCGGCACGGTGCTCGACCAAAACACCAAAGCGCCGTTGGTAGGCGCAGTCGTCATTGCGTTTCCGGAGCGCTCGAACAACAACGCGCTGAACGATCCGAGTTCTCTAAGATCCCCGTTCCTCGGCAGAACTGATTCGCTTGGCCACTACAAAATCATGAACGTGCGCAGCGGCAAGTATTTCGTCACTGCGGAAGCGCGCGGTTACTTGCACGAGTTCTGGCAAGAAGCGCCTGATCTAGCGAGTGCCAAACCCGTGGAAGTTCCGGAAAGCGGCGCAGTCACGGGCATCGATTTCACATTAGAAAAGGGTGGCGCGATCTCCGGTGTTGTGGTCGCGGCTAGTAATGGCACACCCCTCGGCGGCGCCCATGTGGTAGTGTGGAGCAAAGCCAGCAATGCTGTGGCGCAAGGCGAGACCGATCGCGACGGCAAATATTATGTGGCTGGATTGCGCACCGGAGAGTACCTCGTCTTTGTCGAAGCAAAAGGATTCAAACCGCAATTTTATAACGGTGTGGAAACGCGCGACCAAGCCACGCCCGTGAAAGTGGAAGCACCGAACGAAACCAGCGGCATCGATTTCAAGTTGGAGAAGTTGGATGCACGGCGCGGCGCAATCGCGGGCACAATCGTATCCGAAGCAGATGGCAATCCCGTTGCTTCTGCGCTCATACTCGCAATGCCGCTGCAATCCGGGCCGCCGGGACTTGGTTTTGCGGACCGGCTTGGCTCGTATGAGATCAAAGGCTTGAAGCCGGGGCGATATGTATTGCTGGCGTGGGCCCCGCATTTCATTGGTGAATTCTTTGACAATGTGAGAAGCTGGAATGAAGCCACCAAAGTAGAAGTGCTTGCCGGGAACACAACGGGCGGCATTGATTTTCGGTTGGCGCCAGTGCAGCGCGGCGCTTATAACCTCACCGGCACGATCACGCGCGGCGATACGCGCCGAGGCGAGAGCAACGCCTTGGTATTTGCCCTCGAAAACGGCGTCTACATTGCCTCCGCGATTCCAGATGACAACGGCAATTTTGTGATGAGTGAAGTGCCGGCAGGCGAGTTCAAAATCATGGCAAGCGGTGCCGGCGGCGCTGGCTACTATGGCGGAACGAACCTTGACAACGCGGCACCAGTAGCGGTGGGCAATGGCGTGAATTTGAGCGCCATCAATGTCACCTTAAATGGTGCCACCGCAGTTGCAGAGGCCACAGAGTTGCCCACAAACTTCGGTCTCGAACAAAACTATCCGAATCCGTTCAATCCCGAGACCACGATTCCGTATCAACTCGCGAGCCGCAGCAAAGTGAGCTTGGTGATCTACAACGCGCTCGGACAGGAAGTGCGAACGCTACTTGCGACCACGCAAGAGGCCGGCGCATATACGGCGCGTTGGGATGGCAAGGACAATCGCGGTCGACAGCTTCCGACTGGTGTGTATCTCTATCGCATGCACGCCGGCGATGTAACGTTTACGCGCAAGATGATTTATTTGCGCTAGCGATCTGGACGCTGGTTGCGCATTGCTTGCAGCATAAGCCCGAAAGCAAGTATGAGTACGTAGCATCCAGCTTCGAGTAAGTTGCTATGGTCAAGTCAAAGGCGAGAGTACTTGACCCGAAACGGCCCCGCAATTCTCTTTCTCCCCGCAGATTGCGGGGCCATTCTCATTTTGAAATCGCGGCAGTACGCCGTTCATATAAATGCCAGAGTGAGCACGTTGGATGACGTGATGCGAAGACGAGGACAAACGACGATGATGATGACGTGGGACAAAGTGCAAACGTGCTCACTCTGACTTAGTAACTCTCTTGCTCCGTAGGAAACTTGCCCGCTTTCACCTCTTCGCGATACGCTGCACTGGCCTCTCGTATTAGCTTTCCCGCTTCCGCAAAACGTCGTACGAATTTGGGTTTGAACTTTTCGAACAGGCCGAGCATATCGTGTGTCACCAAAATCTGGCCATCACAGTGCGGGCCTGCGCCAATGCCGATGGTGGGAACCTTGAGCACCTGCGTCACTTCGCGGGCAACAGTTGCGGGAATTTTTTCCAGCACAATGGCAAACACACCGGCCTCTTGCAATTGCACGGCTTCTTCCAATAATCTTCTTGCGCTCGCTTCGTGCGCAGCTTGCAAAGCATAGCCTCCGAACGCATTGATCGATTGCGGCGTAAGCCCGAGATGCCCTATTACGGGAATACCAATCTGCACGAGGCGTCGAATGGTTTCCGCCATGATGCTTCCGCCTTCCAATTTTACTGCTTCTGCACCGCCTTCTTTGAGCAATCGGCCTGCATTCAATACGGCTTGCTCCGGTGAGACTTGATAGGAGAGAAAGGGCAGGTCTGCCACAAGCAGCGCATTCTTCAAGCCGCGTCGCACCGCGCGGGTGTGATAGATGATTTCTTCCAACGTGATGGGCAGCGTGGTTTCATGTCCGGCAAACACCATCGCAACCGAATCGCCCACCAGCACGAGATCGAGTCCGGCCTCGTCGAGAAAGTTTGCGAGTAAAAAATCATACGCCGTGAGCGCCGCGATTTTTTCGCCGCGTTGCTTCATGGCCATGAGGGCGGGCACGGTTACCTTTTTGCGTTCGAGTGTTACGCTCAAAGCCTTCTCCGTTGAAATATGTTCGGCACAATGAAATACAAAAGCCGCGAATCCGCGGCTTGAGAGTTGAGAGAATTGACGTTTTGAAAGAGCGTATTGTTCACAATTTGCTAAAGCAAAACGCGATCAATCACACCACCGCCGACCACGACCTCACCATCATAAAACACCGCGGACTGCCCCGGTGTAATTGCACGCTGTGGCTGGTGAAATCGCACACGTATGCTATGCTCCTCGGCGTCAAACAAGCTCGCCGCAGCGCCGGGATCGCGATAGCGAATCTTGCAGGTCATGAATCTGCCATCGCCGGGCTTGTGCTCCGCAACCCAATTCACGGAAGTCGCTAGGAATTCTGTGCGCAAAAGCTCGTCTTCATCGCCGACGGTGATCGTGTTGTTGCTGGGATCGATTTGCGTGACGAAGATCGGGCGACCGACTGCGAGTCCGAGGCCCTTGCGTTGCCCGACAGTGTAGAACGGAACGCCTTGATGTTCGCCTAAAACTTTCCCGCCGTGATCGACGAAGAGCCTTTCGCTGCTAGCTGCAACTTGTTCCGGCGCGCGCTCGCGCAGAAAGCGGCGGTAATCATTGTCGGGAATGAAACAGATTTCCTGACTCTCTTTCTTCTCCGCGGTTTTTAGACCGAATGAACGAGCCAACTCACGCACCTCGGGCTTGGTCAATTCGCCGAGCGGGAAGAGGGTGCGCGCCAATGCGGCTTGGCGTACGCCCCACAGTGCGTAGCTTTGATCTTTATTATGATCCACGGCGCGGCGCAATTCCCATCTGCCTGAGTTAGGATTGAGCGACACGCGGCAATAGTGGCCGGTCGCCAAAAAATCCGCGCCGATCTGCTCGGCTTGCTGCAGCATCGCGCCCCACTTGATGAAAGTATTGCAGCGTACACAAGGGTTCGGTGTTCTGCCGGCGAGATATTCCGAAACGAAATTATCTTGCACGCTGCGCTCGAAAATTTCGCGGAAATCCGAAACATAGTGCGGCACGCCGAGTTTATGGCAAACGGCGCGGGCATCCGCCATCGTATCGATGGAACAGCAGCCACTCTCGAGATTCACGTTTCCGCCGCTGGCATGATAATCCCACAGATTCAGCGTGATGCCGATGACGCGATAGCCGTGCTCGTGCAAAAGCAGTGCGGCCACGGAGCTATCCACCCCGCCGCTCATTGCCACCACTGCGGTCGCGCCGCTGCCGGGAGGAATTTGGGCTTTAGAATATATGTCTGACAAAGTCTTCATGAAGTCTCAATTGGTTGGTGATTGCATGCGCCGCGTCTGCTTCGTGAGAATTTTTTCGAGCGCCCGAAGCGTTGTTTCGATCTCGGCTGCGGTGGTGTATTTTCCCAAGCTGAATCGCAGGGCCGAATTGACGCGCTCATTAGAAAGTTTCATCGCGCGCAACACATGGCTGGGTTCAACGCTGCCGGAACTGCAGGCCGAGCCGTTGCTCACTGCGATGCCTTCCAAATCCAAACTCAT